>CALGTK010000468.1 GCA_937904325.1 uncultured Planctomyces sp. | reverse complement strand
AAATGGTGGTCCAGCAACGTTGTTAACCGTACCTTGCCGCAGGGTTAAAAAAAACTCAGGCGATTAAGACCTCGGCAGATCGCTAGTATTGAAATATGGCCTCACACCATGAATGACAAACACAGCAACCCAGTGCCCGTTGGACACTGGGTTGCTGAACATTTTCGAATTTCTGGCAGCTGTAAGAACGTAGAGAACCAACGATTAGAATTGCGGACTTTCATCTTCGTTGCCGCGCATCGATCCAGCTGCTCTCCAAACGTTGATGCTTAGCGAGTCATTGACAAAGTGAACGGTACCGTCGCCAAACAGGATATGAGCACCTCCGACATGCGCACTCGAAACTCCGCGTGCGCCATCCGTATTCGTGTTCAAATCGTCCGTCCATGAGACCTGATCTGCGCAAGCCCCCGGGCCCTGCCCCAAACAGGCAGCGTTGTTCGCAGCCCCGTTCTGTGGAGGTGTTTGGTTTCTATTGTGAGCAAGGCCTGGATGTGCGGCGTTAGGCGGATTGAACGTGTCAGCGTGGCAGAAACCAGACTCGGCAGCCCACCATCGACAGCGGTTTCCAGTTTGATTAACTGGTCCGGAACTATACCGATTGTACAGCACTCCACGGTAGACTTCGCCGACCAAAGCCGTATTGCTCAGGCCATCGGTAACCTGGGCGAATTTGGAACCCCGGTAGCTGAGCATTCCCTCCCGATTTGCATTGACACTCGTGAATCTGTGACTTTGAAAGTGGTTACCTCCGATACCTGGGTAATTCGTCGGCTTATTGGCAGGAATTACCGTGTCGTCCGAGGGGCACAGATAACCTGGCATATTTCCTCGAATCAGCGCGAGCCGTCGACTGGCGCCCGGCGCGTAAATCCCGCAATTGCTCATGCCCGTAACATCATCAACATTTTCATCATAAAGTGGCGCTGCATCAATCATCGGGAGGATCATCACTCGCCAACTGAAGCCCGATCCATTGATCCATCCAGGGCAGCCGGGCTGTGCGGATCCGCTAACGACTTTACCTTGCGCTAGGCGATTATGTACGTCGTGATAGTTGTGTAGAGCGACACCGATCTGTTTTAAATTGCTCTTACATTGCGTCCGACGCGCCGCCTCTCGAGCCTGCTGCACAGCAGGCAACAGCAACGCAACCAGAATCGCAATAATTGCGATGACAACCAGCAACTCGATAAGCGTAAAAGCTCTGCGAGTCCGCCAAATGATCAAACGTTTCATGATGAAGATGCTCCTGCTCAAGAAAAATAATTGGAAACCAATGTACAGAGAGAATTCAAATAACTCCAACGATAGGATGCAGGAATTGAGGGTATGATCCGTCCTTGACAGTAGATAAGAACGGAATTGCTTCGAAGACGACTATACACAGATATCGACCGGAAGCAGGCGCACCCAGCAATGAGATTTGTCACAAGATTCAGTCATCCTGCAGGCAGTCGTTTGGAGTGCGGCGGCAGCCAGTTGTTCGGAGTACGGTGAACTCCGAATGAATAAGCAAACTTTTATCGCTCTGCAAGCTAACATTTTTTGTTTGCCGGATAAAGTACAGATCGGCGAGAACGCGAGTTATTCGGAGTTTCCCCGGGGAGGCGACATCACTACAGCGACGTATTTGCCGAAGGGGTGGGCAGAGTAAATTGCTAAGAAGGCTGGGCCATAGCTGACAATTGCCCCGTTACTGTGGCTCGATCTAAGTCTCTGAGAATCCGTTTTCCGTGTGGCGCAAGAAGGTGGTGTCACGGTCAAGGGGCGAATCCAGAATAGGAAGAAGTTTGGCAGAGCGGCTTCGATTAAGAAATTACCATCGGGGATTGTTCGGCTTTCGATTGCTGTTTACTGCCGGCCCAGCAGTGGAGTCGAACCCGGGGTGCCGTGTCGTGCAGTCGGACTCGTGTGCCGCGCGACGAATTCCACAGGACGGACACGTGCGATCTTCGGTGAATTTGTAAATCACTTCGTTTCACGCAGAAAATGATCAGGCAGTAGTCGTCGACCGTGACTTTTTTTGCCGCTTCATTCGAACAGACGCTTCGCCGCCATCATTAACTATTCTGAATCGACATCTTCTGTTGGTACCATTGTCCACCGAAACGGAATCGCTCACGCTCTACTGACACAACGCCCGAGATCACCAGGTCTTCTGCAACCAACCCCAACGCAACGACAGCTTTCGAGAATGATCCGTGACCGTCGCGATCAGTCAAACCACGCTCGTGATCCAATTTTCGCGATTCCCGTCGCCAGCGTTAAGCGCCGACTCCGAGATTCCGTTCTCGAGGCACCGTCTTCGGAATCGACAGCCCTCTCGCGGTCTGCCGCTCGAGCTCAACTCGCCAACAGACATCATTTCTCCACACGATGCCGATGATTCGCCATCACTCGAAACTCCAGACTTACGGAAAATAAATCGTCTCAGCATCAAGTAACCGGCAAGCTGCGATTCCCCGCACGATCACAAACTCTACGGTACGAAGACCGTGATGCTCATTGATGATGCACGGAGACGTACTTAGACTGAATTCAGAAAAGTTCCGATCACGAGACGACGAGTCCCTCCGCATAATTCGGCGGCTATCTTTTCTGAGATGCTGGGATACGCCAATAGTTTGTTGTCCTCGAACTGCGCCGCTGTCGACATGAAACAGCTTTGGATTCCGATCCTGATTGTGCTGACCATTATCACTGCTATCAGTTGGTGGTACAGGAATAGTACGCCCACTCAACCAAGCCGTTCGACAAGTAACTTTTCAAGCTTGGATGAAACGAAACAGAAGGAAATCTGGGATGCTGAGCATGCGACGTTCGAGATTGAGACTTACGTCGGCCAGAAACTGATATCGGCACTTCAAAATCGGACTGCCGATCGACTCGGTGACTGTTTTCGGCGCGGCTTTGAGGGAGATATCCCCGGGCGATCCCACCCTTCCACCGTCGAGAAGTCGTCTATCAACGAGACTGTTTGCTCTGCCGACTCGGAGAATGTTGACGCGGGCGGGTTCATTGAATTTCTGATCGAAGGAATTGGCGACATCCGCGAAATGCAAGAGGGACGGTTTCGCGTACTGAAAATTGCCCGCAGTAAGAAGAATGGGAAAAACACCGACGAATGGCAGTTGAGCGTTCTGCTGACGGTCGGCGGACTCACTTCTCAAGGCAGCAGAATAACGTACGACCTGGCCGGCCGCATGAGCTGTCGCTTCTCCAATGATGATGACATCATTGCCGGCAAGATTATCGAATCGTGGAGAGTTGATTCCGAGACGACCCGGCGCAGCCAGAAGCCGCTTATGGAAGAAGCAACGGCGAGATTCGGGTTAGATCGACTGCCGATCGCCGACAATTGGACCAGTGGTCGGGACCGCATACGCCAATACCGTTTCCAAACGGCTGTTGAGGACTTCAATGGAGACGGTTTTCTTGACATCGCAATAGCGACCGCCGACGACAAAGAGTTTCTTTTGCAATGGAATTCCGCCTCTAAAAAATATGATGACATCACGGCGATCGCCGGGCTTCCACTGCAGCTGGTAACGAACAATCGAGCATATCTTGCGTGCTGGTTTGACTTCGACAACGACGGCGATGCCGATTTGTTGCTCGGCGAGACGCTTTACGAGAATGTCAAAGGGGAGAAACTTCGGGCTGTGAGCAATAACGGAGGCCTGGAGTTGGAATTCAATCCGATGGGCTGCGTCGTTGCTGATTACGATGCCGACGGCCTACTTGACCTGTATGTGCTTTACCAACGCCCAGAAATCGAAAACCACCAAACTACGCCGGGATGGGTCTCCGACGATACAACCGGTGCAGGCAATCAGTTGTGGCGGAATCGAGGTGACGGAACGTTCATCGAAATGTCGCGGACAGCCAGGGCAACCGGCGGCAACCGCCATAGCTTTGCGGCAGCATGGCTCCACGCGAACGACGACCACTACCCGGATCTGTACATCGCAAATGATTTTTCCCGGAACTCGTTTCTGATCAATCAGGGCGACGGCACATTCCACGATTCCGCGACAGAAGCCGGCGTGGGAGATTTTTCCACAAGTATGGGAGTGGCAGCTGGGGATATAGACGCGGACGGCAAACCGGAGATTTACGTCGCGAACATGTATTCAAAAATGGGCCGACGAATAATTGACCACGTGTCGTCGGACGATTATTCCGAAGGCATTCATCGTAAGATACTCGGATCATGCGCAGGGAATCGGCTCTATTCTAATTCCGACGAACGCGGGTCTAATTCCGACGAACGCGGGTCTAATTCCGACGAACGCGGGAGCTACCATGAACTGAGCGAACAACTTGGCGTGAATGCCGTTGGCTGGGCGTATGCACCGGCGTTTATTGATTTCGACGGCGACGGATTGCTCGATCTATACGCCACGACCGGTTTCCTGAGTTTCGATCGCCGCAAGCCGGATGGATGAACTTGCCTGTGGAGGGCTGTCGTGTCACAGCCGTTGGATCGGACGCATAGAACCGAGCCGCTGGGAAAGATCGACTCTGCAGCAGGAGAGTTCTGGACACATACTTTCGAGATGCCGAAACGGGGAGACAATCTAAGCGCCTTTGAGCCAAACAAACTGTTTCTCAATGTCGATGGAAAACGCTTTCTGAATGCATCGTTCGCATCGCAGGCCGATATCGATTCCGATTCCCGGTCAGTGATGGTGGGGGATTTCGACGGTGACCGTGCACCGGACCTGCTGGTCGGCTCCGTTGGAGGCGGGCCACTGAGATTGTTCTTGAATCGATTCCCTGGCGAACACCACCGTGTAAATATTACGCTGCGAGGAGTCGAAAGTAATCGGTCAGCGATCGGTGCGAGGGTGACCATCGAAGCGAGTGGCCAAACGATCGTCCGCGATCATTTCGCGGCAAATGGATTCATGGGGCAAAGCCCCGCTCGTCTGAATATTGGTGTCGGATCTGCCAGAACGATTGAGAAACTGACGATGCGCTGGCCAACGGGCAGACTGCAGGTTTTCCACGACCTGCCCGTTGATTGCGATGTCGTGATTGTCGAAGGATCGGAGAAGTTTGAGCTGGCCAGACAGGACGCGGCGAATTAAGCGAGTCCGTTGAGAGCGGGCGACTTTCGCCGAGAATGATTGAATTCCTTGCTGGTGGCAGTTCTAATCTGCTGAGAGCCGCAATTGGGCGATTCACATCGCCCTCAGTGTGACTCAGCCGTTTTCATCTCGTTGGCACTGGAGAACTCCAATGCATCGAGGCAATTCACCGAAGGGACATCTCATGACTCGTTTCACTTGGATTCTCATGGCTCTATCCTGCTTGACATTTGCCGGATGCGGCGCTGCTGACAACAACGCAACAGCACCAGTCGGTGAGGCCGAACCTGAAGTTGAAGATGCACTCCGGGACGCGGGCCTGGAGGGCATCAGTGCGGAAGACTATAACAATGCCGGGACGACCCCCGAGCAATGAGTCGCCCGAGTCAATCTCGGCGTCTTGCCCCCCCCAGCCGTAGCCGATTTTCACTAGTATTTCTCGTCGGAAATCTGGTGTTAGTGCTGCTGCTCGGTGGCGGGGTTGGCTATTCGCTTCATGCCAGGGGCCGGTTGCCTGACGTACGATTTGGGTATGTCGCTAACCATCGACAATTGCTTGAGACAGGAAAGCAAAGCGAGTTAATGCCAGATCTGCGGACTGCCGCACTGATCAACTTCGATGACGCCTCGGCTCAACTTCAATTGCTTTCGACAGCTTCTATGCTGAACGACTCAAAGAATATTGCGGTGGCAATACGCGGTCTGTTGAGCCATACGCCAGACGATGCCGAACTTCATGCAGAACTTGCTGCTGTCCTGCTCAGTAGAGCAGCCTTGGATGAAGCACTGCTTCACAGCAGTTACGCGGTCAAACTTATTCCATCATCCGCGCGGTTGCACTCGATTCATGGGGCGGTCATGCTGGCGATGGGTCGAAATCACGAGGCGGTCAGCGTTTACCGTGAAGCTCTGCGGCTGGACCCTGGTTTGAAACCAGCAAAGCAAGCCTTGGCCTACCCGTTGCGGGATTACTAATCGCTGATGGCGAGGTACTCTTCTCGACGTCCTGGTGCCGTCTTCGGAGAGCGTTCACACATGGATGTCGATGCCCCCAAAAACAATACTGCCGACCTGACAGGACGTTGCTTCGTCCATCCGGTTTTCGACTACCTCTTGATCGGAGGCGGTCTCAGCCTGATCGTGATTCCGGCAGTCTATTGGCTGTCCGACCGCTCCACGATGTTCGATTCATCGATTCTGCCGTGGTTCATTCTCTTCAGCAATAGTGCGCATTTTGCGGCTTCGACAGTGAGGTTGTATACGAAACCAGGCACCAAAGACTCGCTGCCGTTTCTCACGTTGGCGTTTCCTGCCGTAACGCTAGGCCTACTGACCCTCTGTATGTTCGCATCGGACTGGATCGGTCGGTACTTACAGCTGATTTACCTCACATGGTCGCCGTACCATTACGCTGCTCAAGCCTACGGGCTCTCTGTGATGTATTGTGTGAGGTCGGGATGCAATTTGACGAAACGCCAGAAGCACGCCTTGTGGTGGATCGCTATCCTTCCGTTTTTCAAGGTACTGATTTTCGCGTTGTCAAAACACGCCGTCTCCTGGACCGTTCCAGAGTACATCCTGTGGAGCCATGTTGAATGGCGGAGCTGGATCGATTGGGTTTCGATGATTCTTGGAGGATCGGCCCTTGTGTTGCCAATCTTACTTTTTGGACAGGTATGGCGGACATCTGACCGCAGCATGCCGCTCATCAGCCTTCTTGTGATTTTGACTAA
Source organism: uncultured Planctomyces sp. (assembly GCA_937904325.1). GTDB lineage: Bacteria > Planctomycetota > Planctomycetia > Planctomycetales > Planctomycetaceae > JABMPE01. Next base: position 4,135 of record CALGTK010000468.1, on the reverse strand, counting down.
CGCATTGTGGTTTGTTATTTTTCCTTTGATAGATGGATTCGTATGGACGACGATTTTTCACGGCATCCAGTATCTTGCGATTGTGATGATCTTTCACGTCCGCGACCGATTGTCCCTGCCCGGAAACAAACGCAGTGCAGCCAGACACACGGTCTGGTTTTATGGGACATCGATCCTGCTCGGCTATGCAATGTTCAACTGCCTGCCGTATGGCTTCCAGATGTTGGGATTTGGTGCAGCAAAGAGCGTGCTGCTGGTAATTGCCGCTATCAATATTCATCATTTCATTGTCGACGGATACATCTGGAAGTTGGGGCGTGGAGATGTTAACCGTCGCGTTGTCGAGAGCAGCGTTGTTACAGCAGGACAAGACTGACCACACTTGTGTAATCTCACTTTCTTCGACGCACCCTATCGAGAAATGAATTGGTGTATGGAGAACTCGAAGTTCCGAGCAAACTGGTTGCCTCTCACAATCTTTGCCGTTGTAGTTTTCGCGGCCGGCGTAATATTCGGTTTCAGACGATTGCGAGACGTATCAGTTTCGAATCTTCCAACTCTCCCACATTCCTCTTCTGGAAATGCTGAGCACTTCGCAGACTCTTCCAAATGCGGAGAGTGCCACGTCCAGGAATACGAGAGCTATTTACAGAGCGGTCACGCAAGAACGTTCTGGTCGACTCGTAATTTTCCATTTCGGAGTCGATTCGATCAATTGAAATTTGACGACCCGGAACGCAACACGACGTTTCACTATCACGCGACGAAATCCGGGATTGATGTGTCCGTTCCCGGGCTGTTCGACGGTGATCAGTTTCCGCTGCAGTTCGCGTTTGGATCGGGCGATCACGCAATCACCCTTGTGACGTTGACCCCGGATGGAACGGGGATTCCAGTCGGTATCGAACACCGCGTCTCGTGGTTCAGTAACATGGATGAAGCCGATCTAACACCCGGGCAATCGGGGCTGACCGTTCAGCATGACATTGAGCACTTCGGACGTATAATTCGCGGCGAGACTCTCCAGCAATGTTTCGAATGTCATACGACGTCGTGCAGTATTCGCGGGGACAACCTCATCGATCTCATCCCGAACGTCGGATGCGAACGCTGTCACTCATCGAGCACCTTACATGCGGCGGCGATGGACGACACTCCCGAAAGTACGATCACCGGTTTCAAAGAACGGCCTTGGCGCACCGCAGAGCAAATTCAGATTTGTGCCGAGTGCCATCGCGGGGTGAACAACGTCAAAGTGAGTCAAATCCGTCGGGACAATCCGAAGATAGTCCGGTACCAACCCGTCGGCCTGGTGCAGTCGAAATGTTACATAGAATCACAACGTCTGCTCTGCTCAACCTGTCACGACCCTCACGAGCATGCCGCCAAACGTACGACCCGAGACTATGAACTGGCGTGTCTCGCATGCCATTCGTCGTCTCCGCAGGCGACTCGATGCAGCGTCTCTCCAAACACTGGGTGCATCGCGTGTCACATGCCGCCGGTTGAGCTTCATCCGTCCGTTTCATTCCATGATCATTGGATTCGAATTCGCGAAAAAGGCGATCCGCCTGCGGTCGAGGATTAAAAGAAATGAGCCGTAATTCGCGGGCAGACAAAACAAACAGCCACGACTTCGATTTGCCAACCAATCAGCAAATCGCCCGTCGGTCAAAAATCAAGTTGTGGTCTTTTCGCCTGATGGCGATTGCATTGCCGATGCTATTCGTTTCGATTTTGGAGTTGCTGCTAATCGTGCTTGACGTCGGTGACGACTTGAGCCTCGTTCTCACCGTGCCGGGGGAACCGTCGAAGCTTCGTTATCGAGTTAATCCACTGGCAGAAAAATGCTACTTCGGAGGACGAGAATTAAACGGCCCCGAGCCACGGCGATTCGATCTGCCGCGGCCAGCGGGCGTCTACCGTATCGTCGTTGTGGGAGGATCAACGGTACTTGGGTTTCCCTATCCGCCGGAGCTGGCCTTTCCACGACAGTTGGAACTTCTGCTCAATCAACAGAATACCGCAGAAACATTTGAAGTAATCAATACGGGCATCGTCGCCATTAACAGTTTCAGTGTGGCGGACATCGCCAAACAGACTGTCGCAATGGAACCGGATCTGATCGTCGTCCACACCGGCCACAACGAATTCTACGGGCCGACGGGCGTTGCGTCGACGGACGCCGTGGCACCGCAGGCCTTGTATGCGGCGGCTGTGAAAGCTCGACGGTCTCGTTTATTTCAGCTGGTTGCTGGCTGCTTCTCGAACGACTCTAAGACTCAGACCCACGCAATGGAGTCGTTGCCGGCAACGGTTACAATTCCGAGGAATGGCCCAGTTTTCAAGCAAGCAGAGAATTGTTATCGATCCAATCTCGCGCGCATCGTCGAGACGACGTCTTCTGCCGGAATTCCAGTTGTATTGACAACGGTCGCTTCAAATTTGAGCGGTCACAGCCCTGTTAGTTTTCATGTGCCGGAGCAACTCGCTCCAAAAGATCATGAGCAATGGCTGACGTCGTTCAACCAGGGACGAGAACTCACCGTTGCCAAATCCTGGTCGAATGCATTGAAGCAGCTTGAACTCGCTAAAACAATCTCAGCCGACTCTTCGCTCCTGTTCTACCGCATTGGGCAATGCCTGGAGGGACTGGGACGATTTAATGATTCACGAGAGTCATTTGAAATGGCTCGCGATCTCGACGGCTGTCGTTTCCGGGCTCCGAGTTCGTTTGCCGGTATCGTCCGCAGCGTCGCCACACAATCAGATCAGTCACAAGTTCTATTCATTGATACTGCAGAGCAGCTCGCGGTGGATTTCGGGCCGAGAGCACTTGGTTCTGACCTCTTTCTCGAGCACGTTCATTACAATCTTTCTGGGCATCGTCGTCTGGCAGTCATTCTCGGCCGCTTCATACAGACAGCCGTTTTCGGTCGGACATGGGATACAGCAAAAATCCCTGAAGAAGCTTCATTTGACCGACTGCTGGGCGTGTTGCAGGAAGATCGACTTTCCGGACTCTCTCAAGCGATACGGGTGATGAACGTCTTTCCCATGGACGGCACGTTCGACGCGACCGTACACCAACAGGAACTCATTGCCCGGATGAAGCAGGAACTCAGCGCACTCCAGGAGACTGACAAGAAGGTATTTGCGAACCTTTCATTGGACGACATGTCGATGCGTCTGGCAAAAGTGCTCGGCGATCACTATCGCAGTCAGGAGAAACCATCGCGAGAACTGGCCTATCGGCGTTGCGATATGGTTCGGAGACCGTGGAATTCAGATGTCATTTTCCGCCTGGCCCGCTGTCTTTCCACCATTGACGGTGAGCAAGTTGAGGCTGTTCAGCACTGTCGCCATGCACTGGCATTGAATCCGCAACATACCCCCGCACGGCGTTTACTGGCGGCATTGAGGGAAGGCTCAATTCGCTAAAGCGGATTATTCAGAGCTTCGGGACCTGAATGATGTTGGTTTAAAAACACTCAGCCGAATTTAGAACGCCGCATTTCAAAGAATTTATGGCTCGCTGGATTCTGACCTGCCCCCATTGACCGCGACCGTCTCTTGAGTGGTAAACTTCGGAGTTTGGTCTGCGATGGAGATTCATGTGATGCCACGTAAGCGATTCAATTTAGATGGATCAGAACTCTCCGACGGTGTCAGCGTTATCGCGAGTGCCCAGTGCTCCGAGTGTGTCGCGGCTGATGTTTTCACTAACGAATCGGACTGACCCGTCTGCGATCAGTAACGGCACAATTCCGGTGTGGAAACTGCCAAACCCGGACTCCTGATCGTGACCACTCAGTCCTGAAACGTTGTGCGGATTCAATGTGACGCCTGTCGTGCAGACGAATTCCGAGGCTTCAATGTATCGGTGTGGTGGTGACGGAATCTGGTCTGCATCAACCTGAACGGAGCCTATATACCAGTGGTCTAGGTTTTGCCCATCCGGTTTCGAAAGGAAATTTGTCGGCGATTCACCGGCCAGCACTGTGTTGCTCGTGCCATCGGTAACGTGTTCCACGTCGGACAGAACTGTCACGAAAAAGAACACCGTCCGAAAAGGGCCGTTGGAAGTGATTTTCTGGCGTTTTTAACCCCGGCATCCATCGCGTACGTCCGAATA
>CALGTK010000467.1 GCA_937904325.1 uncultured Planctomyces sp. | reverse complement strand
ACAATTTGGACAGTCACCGTAGCCGTCGCACTTGTTAGATGCGTTGATCAGCCAGGGATCGTGAGCTGGCCCCATCATCCCTGCCGACTGACCGGGCCGCGTCGCTCGATTGACGTTCGTAATCAGGCGAGGCAGCACGGCCGTCGCAGGAAGCCCACCTGGTCCTTCCAGTTGGCTGCCGGCGACCGACAACATCGATGGAAAATCCGTTGGCTGTGGCTTGTTCCGATTAAGCCCCGGCGGCAACGGGCTGCGTCCCGTGCTCATAATGTGGATGCTCTGTCCGTGATCGTTTCTGGCGTGTGACAACGATCGGACGAGACTCCATTGATCACTCCGTTTCGCAAGCTCTGGCAGGTGTTCGCAAATCTGCAGTCCAGGCGTCTTCGTCGAAATCGGAGAAAATTCGCCTCGCACAGTATCAGGAGCCAGGGGCTTCATATCGAAACTCTCGTGCTGCGATAAACCACCGCTTAAGAAGACGTAGATAACGGACCGAATCTTCTTGTCACCGCTGCTTTGTGCTGAGCCGGACGCCTGCTGGCGCATGACGTCCGTCAGGGAAAGGCCCATCAAACCGATCGTGCCGACCTGCAGGATCTCACGCCGAGTAGTTGGGTGAGTCAGTATGCTCATCGATCGGTGCCTCTCAAGCTCAAACAACAAATTCAAACACGCTATTCCAACTACTGTATCAGCTCCTCTGATTTCCTCTTTGCAACTCCCTCATTTTTTCGGAGACCACTTCTTCTTTGCAGTGGCCGATTTCTTCTTACCAGACTTACGTCGCACAGTTTTTTTCTTTGCGGACGCACCTTTCGGGGTCTCGCCCGCAGGGACAGTATCCTGGGGCAGCAAAGCTACCAACTGCTTGTGTGCAAGCACCCGGTAACTCTCAACGATCACTTCGCAAAGAGACCCGACGATGGTGCCTCGGAGTGCAGAAAGATCAACGTCGTCCAGCCATCCAATCCGACTTTGTATCGTTCTGGTGAATCAGCCTGTAGTTTTGCGGCCGAGGGCAGTGAATCCACCAGCTTCACCATCACAATACACGGATCGACTTTCCGTCTCATGAAACAGAACAGTCTCTTCCAAAGCTGAAACTCGCGATTGTTACACTAACTTCTGTTCTATGGTCACAGGCAGTTGCATCACAATCTTTCGATCCTTCTGCCCCGGTTTACGTTCGTGGTTCGCCATGAGACTGCTCCGACGCAATTGTTACTGTTGTTAATCATTCTTCTGTAATGTCTGCATCAGCTTCGAAACTGTTTCGTACGACTGCTTCAAGTTGGTCTTTGCGGTTTCAGGAGCATCGTGCAGGAGTACTCCATACGAAAGCCGAAACACCTTGCCCTTCGTGACTGTCGTTTTCACGTATGGCTCGCGTCTTTCCTTTGGTTGTTTCGGGAACGGATTCGCAACAACGAGCCCGTAGTCACGAGTGTGCATCCAGCATCGTCGCGCGTTGTGAACGTCTGGCACAACCATCACGCCAACTCTGCGGCCCGCCGTTGTGCCCGAGTAGTCGACCCAACTCGCTTCTTTGCCCCACGTGTCGGCACCATTCTTTTCGCCGTTGCTGTTGAGAATCGTGCCGCTTCCGTTCTGCACTCGCAGCTTTGATTCCATCCGAACAGCCAGGCCGGATTCTTCCTGATCACCGAAGTAAAAGTCTCGATCGTCTGACTTAAATCTCGCGTCGACCAGCATCGCGACGCCGCCCTGCGTGGCAATCAGCGTGTATTTCGTCAGTTCTTTGCATACGACACTCTGATCGTCCCGTCGAAGATAGTGATTCTGGACGGTAAAACCGGTTCGACCTGATCGCACGTAAGGCGCTTCCACAAATTCGACATGCCGAGTCCGCGAAGTCAGTCGCCAGTAGTCTTCACCATCCAAGTGCCCAAAGCTGATCCAGATTCCTGGATGCATAAACTTATGATCGGCCGCACCCATATCTTCATCTGGTCTCGGTGGAAAATTCCGTGTCAGCCGCACGCCGCTGGTCGAGTAAACATGAACCCACGCCGGTCGAGTCAACTTCTCGTGCCGATAAAGGTAAGTTGCAAAATCATTCCCGTTCAACTTCACAACCAGTCGGTCGCTTTTTTGTTCAATCGAAAAATCTGCATTCTTTTTCGAGTAATTCCCGGGACCGGAATCTCGAACATCGTTATCAGATTTTCCCGCAAGTTCGCCGCGAGTGGCAGCTACATCCTCTCCATCAGCGATATATTCATCCTTGCGAGTTAGCAACCAGGCCGTGACGTCAGCAGCAGCCTGCGGCGTCAGCAACGTCCTGAAGTCGGGCATCGCCGATACCTTCTGGCTGAAACGCTTTTCGATCTCCGAAACAGGAATAATCGCGTCAGGCTTGTCCGCCTGAGCCAGCGTGACGGCTTCCGTGGTCTCTTCCCGTAAAAGTCCGCTGATCGTCTTCCCCGCGGACGTAACGATGGTCTGAGTCACAAACCCTTCCTTAATCTCCGCATTCGGTACAAGCATCGACGTTACGATGTGGACGGGGTCCCGCTTCTGCACAAGGTGCCGCAGATCGGGACCAAAACTCTTCCCTGTTCCATCAGCACGGTGACACTTTGCACAACCCACTCCCTGCCGCGCAAAGAAAATTGTCCTTCCTCGATTCGCGTCAGCTTGATCAAACATCGACGTTGCGGTCGCCACGACCGTCGGCTCACTGAGCTTAGGAAGCGGTTCCGGTTTCAGAATCACGAGATAATTCGATTTGCCGTTTGGATTGCCGTCACGCGTATTCCCACCAAGAGTAATCCGTCCGGAATCAAACGTCTTCGAATACAGGTCAAATGTCGCATCGCCAGTCCGAATCGTCTTACCCGATTTTGCGAATCCACTCGTCGATAATGACAGCCACTCAGGCTTAGTTGTCATCCGTGTGTCGTGCCCCAGCAAAACGGTCATCGGGAGTACGGTTTCAATTCGAAGAAAATCGCTGCCTGTGGAACCTGAGTCATCGTTTGAAGTTTTCACCAGCAACGAACCAGCTAACTCGGTCGGCACATCTTCAAAGCGGTAATCTCGATCAGTGTAAGTCAAACTTCCGTTAGCAAATCCACCATCAACCACCCGATATTTTCGACCGGACTGAGCTTTCACAGAAATGATACCGCTGCGGGCAGCCGTTTCGTTCGCAGTCAACTTGTGATAATCCAGAGTGGCCACCGGACCAACCGCCTTTCCATCCACAAAGACAACCGCTCGAAGCGTTGTCGACATTGCAATGTTGATCTTTCCTGACCAGCGTGTCGATTCCAGTGTGGGCAAACTCCCGTCCGTCGTGACTCGAATATCCGCAGGTTTCATTGCGGATCGAGCTTCAACTTCGACGTTGCCTTCGAATTCTCCTGGCGGAGGGTCAACCTCCAGAAACGGAGTCGCCGCCTTCTTTGCAAGCCACAACGCAGCCACCTGCCGCGATTGATCATCAACGTCAGCTAACAATCGCCGAGCCTCTTCGTCCTGCAGGTCTCGGTCTTCAGCCAGCGATAGCAGGGCCGCTCGACGAACCTGGGGCCGCACATCCGAAAGCAACTTGTGCCGTTCATCGCGAGAAACCAGATCACGCAATGTCTGCCAACCCGCGTAAAACACCACTCGATCACGTTCCGTGGCAAGAGCATCGATCAGCATTTCGGCGGCTTGCTTCTGAGTTGCTCGACGAATTGCCAGCGTCGCTGCCAGCCGGACTCGAGGCTCCACGTCGCCAACCAGTCGCAGTGTCTCATCGGACAATGCTCGCCACTTCGTACTGGTACGCACCCGATGACCGCAAATTCTCAATGCCTGAATCCGAACATTCAATGCCTGAGTCCGATCGCCCGCGATGTGACCAAAACGACCGTCTAAATATCCACTTTCACAATACAATCGCCCGATCGTCCACAACGTCCACGTCTGCCGCAAAACATCATCGTCGCTCCAGTCAAAGCTATCAAACAAATTCTCTTGCTCTTGACCAGCGTGTCGACGAATTAACTCATCCTGCACACCGATCTTTCGAGCCGCAAGCGAGCTATAAAACTCTTCAACCAGCTCCGCATGCGACCAGTCTTCGAGTGGCTTGTGAAACTTAGGGTCTCCGACCGTCGTAAGCTCGTGTCCCCATGTGACACGGAAGATTCGCCCTTCGTTGGACTGTTTGCCTGATTCGTTAAATTCAGCCCCGTAGCCGCGACCCCAACCGAGAATGTAGAGCGATCCGTCAGGCCCAACTTCGATGTCCGTCGGCTTGAACAGTGAATCGCCACCGGTAACGAATTCCGTCCAATCACCACCTTCGGGTTGCATGAGTGCACCATCCCATACCGGTCGATAGAAGAAAACGGTTCGACGGAGCCAATCGTTGAAGAACCACGCACCTTGATACTTTTCAGGAAACTGCTTTGAATCGTAAAAACAGAGCCCGGTTCCCGATCCATTGAACACGCGACCAGAAATTGGAGCTGTCGGCGGATGATCCCGCCCTGTCCAGTGAGCACTCCAGGGGTGCCCCCATCCGTAATGCGCACCGAAAAACGGAGTAAAAACGCGGTCACCCTCAGTTTGATCATTGTCAGTGCCCTGCCAGTTGAATCCACTGTCGTACGCAATGTCCCACGGGTTGCGAACACCGCGTGTGACAATTTCAAGGTTCTCTCCCATATCGTCACAGACAAGCACGCCCCCTTCGCGGCCCCAGTCGTCTGCAGGATCGTGATAAGTACGTTGGTAGTTCATTGCTGAAGTCTTCACTGGTGCCGAAAAATCGGGCGTCCCTACCGGAGCCACGACGCCCCACAAATCTCGAAACGGTTTCGGAGCAATCCGTCCTGTTTGACTCAGCCCTTTTGAATTGCCTTTGGACATGTAGAGCCGCCCGTCCGGTCCCCAATTGAGTCCGTGTAGACCGTGCTCCAGATTGCCGAGGTTCGTGAAAACGCGAACGTATTGGTCGGCCATATCGTCGCCGTCAAGATCCCTGACGACAGTCAGGTCCGGCGCATTGGCAACCCACAAATCGCGACCTCGCCAAGCAATTGACTGAATTGAGTTGAAGCCTGTGGCAAACTGCTTCTTTGAATCAAAGAGACCATCACCGTCTTCATCAATCATGATGAAAACGCTGTCGCCTGGTGTGTCAGGCTTCGGGTTTCGATATTGAGGCCCCATAGCAACGAACATTCGGCCTGCGAAGTCGAAAGTCATTGAACACGGGTTTCGGACAAGCGGTTCGCGAGCGGCGAATTCAATGTTGAATCCAACCGGTACATGCGGCAATGCGTCGCGATCACCGCTTCGATTGATCAGGCTCTGCCCATGGGAAGCATGAACACTCGCAAACTGAACGACCACAGCAAAAAACAGCCGATACATAATGAGTCTCTCTGAAGACTTGTCACGCAAAGATGCCGGTAATTTCCGACTACTGGTTCGGGATTAATCTGGTATCTCCAGCAAAACGCTCGCGGCCGAAGCACTAACACAATCCGGCCTCTTACAACTACATCCGCACAGAAATTACGTTTGGCCCAAGGGCAATTTCTGATAACCGGATCAAGCCCCACGCCGGCCATTTCCTGTATCTTTTTAAACGATTTCTCAAGATCGGAACTGCGATGTAAAGGTGATCGGGATTAGCTTGTGAAGTGTGCTCGTCGCCTTAGGCAGCAGGATCAACTCGCTCCAGAATGACAGTACTGCAGTTGAAGTTGTGTCTTGCTGGATTGACTCGTGCCTCAGCAGGCTCGAAGCGTTGACCGTAGAAGTTTACAACGGCTTCGATCTCCGAAACCTGAATAATCATTCGACACGTACTTACCGTTCGTCCCTCACTCCATTCTGTTGATGACCTCTAAATCGAATTTACTATCCACCAAGCTTTGCTCGATGCTTTGCCTGGTTTAACACCCACTTGCGCAGAATCAAATAACCATTGTCCATCGGTTGATAGCGACGACCGCCCTGGTGCCCCTCTTCCTGACCGGTTTGAACGTTAAGCGGTTTCCGCAGCAGAAAGCTCTTTTCGACATCATTGTGATCGACACGTTTCTGAAGTTTTCGGTAATTCTCCAGCAACTTCCCGACAGGAAGGTAACCGGCATCATCGGGACGATTCAGTTCGAGAGGCGGCACGCGACCGGGTACACCGTGACAGGCGAAACAACTTCGCTGATCACCTCGAAGAACACGATTCATCTCCGGCGTGACGTAATCTCTGAAATAAACAAAGTCGTCCACAAAATTCTTCGTGAGACCGTCTGAACTAACTTCAACCTTTGCAGGCTTCTCAGCCTGCACCGCGTCCGTCAGTTCCTTCACAAAGTTGTCACGATTCTGTGAAAGTACATTCCTGGCGTTCCTGACCACGTCTTCACGTTTTTCGAAATTCAGCATCGCTTCCAAGGCCGTCAGAACTTCCGGATTTCGACGAAGCGCTGTGCGTTGAGCCAGCGTTACTGCTGTCTTCCGAGTGTCGGCATTTGCTGTTTCCTTCAACTGATCAAGAAACAGTCGGATCGCTCGCGTTCTCACTTCTTCTAACGGATCAATTGGTGGCAACTTCCCTTGTGCAACGTCGGGCAGCTTAGTCTTGTGAGTCAGCAGCCACTCGACGCTCGGCAACCAGAAGCGAGCAATCTGAGGATGTGAAAATTCGTCCGGAAAATACTCAATCATTGAATCGAGGTGAAGATCCGGATTTGCACCGATTGCGTCGCCAATTTTCTGGGAGAGATACCAGTTCGATTCCTGATGTCTTTCAAGTTTGCCTCGCTCGCCCGCATCGGAAACATCCTGTAGTTCTGCTTTCGTCAGAAGTTTCGCTGGTTTAATCATCAGATAGCTGATGACTTCCCGCTGCTGCTCCGGATTCTCAGGGATCACCCAGGTAATCGTTGCGAACATTTTGAGGATTGGTTCGGACAACTGCGACCTGCGATCCGGTTCGGCGGCCCCACGATGAACCTGTCGCATCAACGGTTCGATTCGCTCGGGTACCGCTACAAGTTGAGCTGACCGAGGATCCGATACACTGGCGGCCGCGATGGGACGAAGTTCTTCTGGACCTTCCAGGGAGTACTGAATCAGTCGTTGCTGAAGGTCGTCAAACGTCACGTTGGCTGAACCTTCCAGCCCAACCCGCAACGATCCTTTCGATGTCAAAGGGTCCGTGTTCAGCTCGACTTCCGCGAAATAGTCCATCGCCGCTTCGCCGAAGAGTTCGGACGCACCCCGGGTGATGTACCCCATCTGCCCGGGACCTCCGTCACCGCCCGAGTTGTTGTAATAGGTGGCTCCGATGCCAACCAACCGTCTCGCCATCCGGTGTGCCGTCAACGGCTGGTTCTTTCCTGCCGTCTTCAGCCCTACTTCGAGCTGTGCAATCAGTTCTTCCAGCTCTTTGTACTGATGCGTCCGGCTGGAATTTGCTTTGTGGCCATTGGCAATGAACAGAGCCTGCGACTGATAGCGGATTGAATTTTCAACCAATGCGTTTGATTCCGGTCGCTGCAGAAGATCGATCCAAGCAAGGTTAATATCCTTTCGAACGGGCGGATTCCAGATCCACCAGTTCCAGGCAGCTCGAATAGCCGTGGCACGAACGGCCGGATGAGTATCGGCGTTCATCG
>CALGTK010000466.1 GCA_937904325.1 uncultured Planctomyces sp. | reverse complement strand
CTGACGCTGTTGACCGTGCGGTGGCTAACATTCAATTCGATGCTCGCATGAACCCGTCGTGCATTTGCAATGCTCGTTCGTGCTTCTGAATTCTCATAACTTTTTGACAATTGACTTTAATTAAGGAACTGCAGAAATGAAGTGTCTCATGAAGCTATCCAGTATTGGCCTCGCACTAGCCATGATGCTGGGGACAGTCGCCCAGGCTCAGGAAGAACAAAAGGGGCGAGAAGGCGCCGGCCGGGATCGTGGGCAGCAGCGTCAGGGGCAAGGTGATCGACGGCAGCGAGGTGGCGATCAGGGTAGCCGTGGTGGACAGCGGGGTAGCGGATTTTCTGGTGGCGGCAGTCGTGGCCCCGGTGGTGCAATCAACAAACTGACATTGGCTTCGGCTAAGCCGATCCAGGAAGAACTGAAGCTCGGTGAAGACGAACTCTTCTTTGTCGCTCAGTTGAATGAAGATTTCCGGGCGGACTCACGCGAACTTTATTCCGGCATTGATTGGCGAAGCCTGCCTGAAGAAGAACGCAAAACCAAGTTTGAAGATCTCGGTAAGAAACGAGCCGCACTTGTTAAAGAGTCCGAAAAGGGATTGACTGAATTGCTGACCGAATCTCAGTCAAAACGTCTCGATGAAATCGCACTGCAACTCATGGGCGTTCGTGCTCTGTCTAATGATGACGTGACAAAAAAACTCAAACTGACTTCCGACCAGAAGAAAGGTGTCGAAGACGCCTTCAAAGCGGCTGATGATGACCGCCGAAAAATGTTCGAAGAAATGCGAGCAGGCGGCGGTGGTCGTGACGGTCTCGAAGCAATGCGAGAAAAGTTTGACGAGGCTCGAAAGAAGGGCGACGCAAAAGTTCTCGCTGTTCTCACAGCCGATCAGAAAAAACAATTCGACGAAATGAAGGGCAAACCTTTTGAAGTCGACCGCCGAGCACTCTTAAGTGGTGGCGGCCGTGGTGGTCAGCAAGGCGGTAGCCGCGGGCAGGGTGGTGGAGATCGCGGTGGCCGACCAGGCGGTGAAGGTGGTGGTGATCGAGGAAAGCGACCTCAGCGTCCGGCCGCTGAATAATTTATCGATACGACAAAAGATAAGCTCGCTCATTCACCGCTTGAATGAGCGAGCTCTTTTGTGTCGCAATCCTTGCCAGCAATGCTGGGCCTTTTATCACCGCTCAACCAGTTTTCGTTAGAAAGCCGCCGCTCTCGTTGCGTCGTCCGGTTCCACACCTCCTCGGCAGCTGGCGTGGAATCGGCTTCAGGGAGAGCGGCGGCCCTTCATACGATCGGGGCTTTCGTCAGAAAACTTTCGGAACACGGGGATGATTGCTCATTTGTCAACTCCCTGCGAAGATCATCCGATCGTCAGTCTCGTCGAGTTGGATTTTTGATTCCACCTCTTCGACGACATTCTGCCTTTCGGTGGATTTGACGCCGATATCACTCCTGTAACTGATGGTCTCGCTCCACTCATGCCTGCAAAATATGCTACCGAACTGCCGTCGCGTCTCGACTTTACAATCGATGCAGCAAAAGAAGCCGCTGATTTCATCATGTGCCACTATCTGTCGCCTGAACTGGCAGTCGAGCGAAAGCGTGACGCGTCACCGGTCACCGCGGCAGACCGTGGTGCCGAAGAACTACTGCGACGCCTGATCGGTGTTCAATATCCCGAAGACGGAATTTTCGGAGAAGAGCTTGAAGAAAAGCTCGGCACCAGCGGCTGGCGCTGGATTCTTGATCCGATTGACGGAACAAAATCATTCATTCATGGAGTGCCGCTCTTCGGCACGCTGATCGGCTTGGAGTATGACCACAGACAGGTACTTGGATTGTGCCGCTTTCCCGCGTTGAATGAAGTCGTTTATGCAGCTGAGGGGCTTGGTGCCTGGTGGCAGATTAGCGAGAACCACCGACGACCAGCTCGAACATCAGATGTCAAAAAGATCGACGATGCCGTGTTCTGTACCACAACGATTCAGGGTTGGCGACGGGTAGGTCAACAGGCTGCGTTCGACAAACTTTGCGATGCAGCGGCCATCAGCCGAGGTTGGGGCGACTGCTACGGCCACATCCTGGTCGCCACCGGACGAGCCGATCTGATGGTCGACCCGCTACTCAACCCGTGGGACTGCGCCGCTCTGGTGCCGATCATGCAGGAAGCGAGCGGTCACTTCGTTGACTTCAACGGCGACGTCACTATCCACTCCAACAACGGACTGTCGGTCAATGGGCATCTCCGAGACGCCACCCTGGAACTCCTGCAGACTCCCGAAAATAATCCGGGCTGATCGACCAGATTGCCTGGGATGAGCAATGAAAAAACCGTCACGGTCGACACCGTTCGAAAAACCTGTCCGTCGACTATGAGCAGGTGCCAGAAGTTGCCAGGACGAGTGTTGCATGGCCGTTGAGCATCGGCTAGAGTTTCGCGTCTTCAAAACTGGCCATTCGACGCAAGTCGTTTGACAGTCTGGAGATTGCGACCGATAAGTCAGCTCAGACGTCTATTTTGTCGAAACTGCCAAACAGAGTCACCGTTCAAGACTCGACAAAATCTGACAGCTCACCAACAGTTGTCAGCAATAAACGAGGGCGGATAGCTCAGTTGGTAGAGCACAGGATTGAAAATCCTGGTGTCGGCGGTTCGAACCCGCCTCCGCCCACTTCGCTAAAGCCAGTAACCTCAACGGGTTGCTGGTTTTTTTCGTGCGCTATATCGCTTGGGTTCATATCGCTTCAAGGCGGCTTGCGACCCGCTGCGTGCTCAATGCCCGACTTTACTGCTGCGCTTTCTGCTGAACTTTCGACTGAAGTCAAAACCGGCGAATTCGCGGCGGCCTGGAACTGCGTCTCAGATGGCTTGGCGTAGTGCTCAAGCGAAACTTTGACACTATGGCCGATCCACGCACTTACGTCTTTCTGGGGGTAAGTCTCCGCGAACATGGTTTCGGCTGATCGTCGTAGCGTCTGCCATAGATCGTCCCACGGCTTTACGCCGGCTCGTTTCACGATCATCTTAAAGTCTCGGTGAAGATTGTTCCGGCTAAGCGTGACGATATTTTTGCCCCGGCAGACGCCTGTTTCCAGACGCCTGTTTCCAGGCGTCTGTTCCCTGGCGTCTGTTCCCTGGCGTCTGTTCCCTGGCGTCTGTTCCCTGGCGTCTGGGAGGATGGCGTCTGGGAGGATGGCGTGAAGTTCGGGGACGATCGGCACAAATCGCGTTGAGTCAGTTTTTGGGGGCGGGGGTGCAGGTAAAAAATCAACCCCCGTAACAGCGATCAGTTCCAGAGTCCCTCCACTATGACAACTCATCCACCACATCCCCCGCAGCCAGCCCGCGTCTGGACTTCGGCGTCAGCCCGAACTGTGCCAGCAGGCTGCGGGAGTGACGGCTCGGTATGGCAGTAGTCGGCATGGTTTCGAGGTGACATGCAGGGGCTGTCGACTCATCGCCGAGCCGGACGGCGGAAATCGCTGTTTTTTGATTTTCCGTGTCGCGGATGTAGACGCCGGTCAGAAAACGTAGCGTCTGATTTTGAGATTTTCACCAGTTGGTTTCCAGAGTTTGTCCGCAGACATTTCCGTGAGTTCCCGGAGATAGCTCAGGTCTCCGCGAGAACTTTTCCGTTCGTTGAGATCGGAAACCAGCAGCGTCAAGGTTGAATCCCAGAGCTGCTCGGCAGTCAGCCGCCGAAGCCAGGGACCGTGCAGCTTCATCGGATCGCCGACGGACCATGCTTCGCAAACCGTCTCGATCTGGTACCGACGGGAATTGAAGAGCATGGCGAGGAAGGCGCGGTCATCAAAGGCAAGCTGGGTGATGGCTTCCTGAAAAGATGCCTGGAAATTCTTCCGGTGTCCAGCAGCCCTGGGCTATCCCAATCTTCGGACAAACCGTAACCCATTGGAGATGATCCCCTGTGCTCCTGTCGCCCCTGAGATGTTCAAACGGGTTCCCGGGAATATCCATAACTACCGGATATGTCTTGCTCGGTGCCTAATCTTCGGGCAAATAAAGATGGGTCATGAATTCAGCTCGCCGCATTGGCTGGCAGCAGTTTTTTGACGACGTTTCCGGCAACGTCGGTGATGCGGAAGTCGCGGCCCTGGAAGCGGTAGGTCAGCTTTTTGTGATTCAGACCGAACAGTCTCAGAATCGTGGCATGCATGTCGTGAACGTGGACGGGATCTTTCGCGACTCCCCAGCCGATTTCGTCCGTCTCGCCAATGACTTGTCCGCCCTGCACGCCGCCGCCCGCCAGCCACATGCTGAATGAATACGGGTGATGGTCGCGGCCGGTGACCGTCTTGAAGTTGATCCGGTTCTCGCCCAGCGGAGTGCGACCGAACTCGCCGCCCCATACGACCAGCGTGTCATCCAGCAGTCCTCGCTGCTTTAAATCTTTCAGCAACGCCGTAACAGGTTGGTCGGCAATCTGCGTGTAACGTTTCAGTCCGCTGTCCAGATAGCTGTGATGATCCCACGTCGAAAGAAACAGCGTTACAAAACGCACTCCTCGTTCGATCATGCGTCGGGCCAGCAGACAGTTGCGAGCATACGATCCAGAGAATCCGGCAGTGACTCCTGTTGATTTGTCTTGCCGGTCAACACCGTACTCTTCGAGCGTCGCTTTCGACTCACCAGAAATGTCCAGCAACTCCGGAGCCGTCTGTTGCATGCGGAATGCAAGTTCGTAGGCCTTGATGCGGCTGGCGATTTCCGGGTTGCCGACTTTGTCCAGACGCAGATTGTTCAGGTCGTTGATGGCTTGCAGGCTGCGAGCCTGAACGTCTCGAGACATGCCTGGCGGATTCTCCAGATTCAGGACCGGGCTTCCCTGATTACGAAACAGCGTGCCCGAATACTGCGACGGCAGAAACCCGCTGGACCAGCTCGATGCGCCGCCAGGCAGACCTCGTCCCAGTGTTGCCAGCACGACGTAGCTGGGAAGATTCTTAGACTCGCTGCCGAGGCCATAGTTGAGCCACGATCCCAGCGTCGGCCATCCCTGCAGAGCCGAACCGGACAGCATCATTAGCTGGCCTGGCAGATGATTGAACTGCTCGCCGTGCATGGATCGAACCAGCGCGATGTCGTCGACACAGGTGCTGAGATGCGGCAGCAAGTCCGACAACTCCATACCGCACTCGCCGTAGCGACGGAATGTTCGAGGACTGCCCATCAGCCGTGCGCTCTCCTTCTGGATGAAGGCGAACTTAATCTCCTTCAGGATTGACTCCGGCATCGGCTGGCCGTCGAGCTCGTTCAGTTTCGGCTTTTGATCGAAGAGGTCCATCTGGCTTGGACCACCTTCCATGAAGAGGTAGATGCAACGCTTCGCCTTCGGAGCGAAGTGGGCGAGTTGTGGCGGCACACCACCCGCCAGCGCACCTTCCTTGTTCAACAGCGACGCCAGCGCCAGTGTACCTAGCCCGCTGGCTCCCGTCGCAAAGAACCTCCGTCGATTCAGCTCTGCAACGTTGAGTGCGTCCTGGCTGAGACATTCGTTAGACATCGTTGACGGCGTCCTCGGCGTTACTGGTGTAAATCAAATGTCCGGAAGTGAAGATCGATTATTACTGCCACTCGTGATCGCAATGACGAAATCAATCCCGTGTAATGAATTCATCAAGATTCATCACAACTCTTGTCACTGCGATCATCGCGGCAACATTCGGATCCTCGGTTGATTTCAGTTTCCTATTCTCGGCTTCTTTTATTCGAAGCACGTCCTGATGCGTGGCCGTCAGACAGGGCAATTCCTGGTCAACCGGCTGTCTTCCCAGGCATCGCTGAAACAGGTCGTTAATAGCTGCAGAAACATCGTTGGGATGCTTGTCGATCATCTGCCGCCCAAGAGTTTCGGCACATTCGTAGAAGACGGGATCGTTGAGTAGCGTTAGTGCCTGCAGCGGAGTGTTGGATCGTTCACGACGGCTGCAGGAGACAGTGGCGTCAGGAGCGTCGAATGTCATCAGCATCGGGTACGGCACCGTTCGCTTGAAAAAGATATACATGCCTCGGCGGTAACGCTCGTCCCCAACGCTGACTGGCCATTTGACGCTGCGACCAACTTCTGTCACGAAGGCCGGTAGTGGTGGGCGGATTCCGCGACGCCCGATCGTTCGGTTCAGAAGTCCGCTGGCTGTGAGGTGAAGATCGCGGACGATTTCCGCGCTGACTCGATAGCTGTTCTGTCGCCACAAGCTCTGATTGCTTACATCATGCTGGGAAGAAACTGAGTTCGCTGCCGACATCATGCGGTACGTCGACGAGGTGACAATCAGGCGGATCATTTCCTTACGACTCCATCCGCGGTGTCGGTACTCGGTCGCCAACCAGTCGAGCAGTTGCGGATGAATTGGCTTTGCTCCCTGACTGCCAAAATCGTTTGGCGTCGACACCAGTCCCTGACCAAACAGGTGCTGCCAGATTCGGTTGACGGCGACTCGGGCCGTTAGCGAATTGTCTTCACGAAACAGCCACTGAGCCAGATCAAGCCGGTCAGGAGCGTCACCGCGTACATCCAAAGCGGGCAGGATGGCCGGCGTGTCCGGATTCACCTTCTCGCCGTGTCGAGTGTAGACGCCTCGGATATGCACGTGAGTGTCGCGGCGATCCTTCGTGCGGCTGACGAAAGTGCGGGCCTTTGTGGATGGTACCGTTGGTTTCTTCGCCCACTGGGCATCAATCTTTGACTTCAACTCGTCCCAGCCAGACTCCTTGGTTTTGTAGAACTCGCCCATGGTTTTCCAGTCGAGCGATTTGCTGGTGGCGGTGAGTAATTTCTCAACCGATGCTTTTTGTTCGTCGCCCAGACCGTCCTTCTCAAAAGGTCTCAATTCGGCGACTAGATCATCCCAGCCGGGCTGCCACTTTTGCATCGCAGCTTTGTGTTCGGCAATTTCCCAGGGTTTCGTCGCCGTCACACCCACTTCGTCCGCGTTATTGAAGAATGCGTAGAGCTGGTAGAATTCAGTCTGGCTGATCGGATCGTTCTTGTGATCGTGGCATTCCGCACAGCCAAATGTCAGACCGAGCCACACCATTCCCGTGGTGTTCACGCGGTCGATAATTTCCTTCGTGCGGTACAGTTCAAGATCGACTCCCGCTTCGGTATTTCGCAGCGTGTTTCGATGAAAACCCGTGGCAATTTTCTGGTCGAGCGTTGGCTTCTCCAGCAAATCGCCGGCGAGTTGCTCGATCGTGAACTGGTCAAATGGCACATCTCGATTGATGGCATCGATCACCCATTCACGAAAAACCCAGGCATGCGGTCGCAGGCCGTCTCCAAGGTAACCTTCGCTGTCAGCATACCGAGCGAGATCCAGCCAGTATCTCCCCCAGCGTTCACCGTAGTGGGGAGATTTCAAGAGCCTGTCGACGAGCCGCTCATACGCTTTGGGACCGTCGTCACTGACGAAGGCATCTATCGCCGCGGGTGATGGAGGTAGCCCCGTAATGTCCAGGTGCAATCGCCGAATCAACGTTCGACGATCGGCCTGGAGAGCCGCTTTCAAATTTGCTTCTCGGTGTTGACTGCTGATAAAGGCATCAATCGGATTGCGAACCGCGAAGCCATTCGTCGCCTTGATCTCCGTTGGCACTGTCGGTCTCACTAGCGGCTT
>CALGTK010000465.1 GCA_937904325.1 uncultured Planctomyces sp. | reverse complement strand
GTTGCCCGAAACGGTGCTTCCCTGGGCTCCGTACAGCCAGCCATCTGGTCCGAATCTGAGGCTGTTAATAACGGAGTGCGAGTCCTCCATGCCGAAGCCTTCAAGGTGCACTTCCGGATCGCCATCCGGCACGTCGTCGCCGTCTTTGTCCGGATAAAAAAGCAGGTACGGAGGATTAGTGACCCACAGTCCGCCTCGGCCCTGCACAAACGAAGTCGCCAGATTCAAGCCGTCGACAAAGGTTTTGTGTTTGTCGTAAACGCCGTCGCCGTCCGTATCCTCGTGGATTGAAATCCGGTCGCGGCCTTTGACATGGTTTGGCGGAGCTTTGGGGACTTTGTCATAAACCGCTCGCAGGTAGACGTCGCGGCTGAGCATCTTCAGGCCAGCGATTTCAGGGTACTGCCGATACTCCATGACCCACAGCCGGCCCCGCTCGTCCCAGTTCATGAACAGCGGCTGAGCGATGTGCGGCTCGGAAAGGACAAGCTGGATATCCAGGTCGTCCGGCGTTTCAAACTGTTTCTCGGCTTCGGTCGGCGGGACGGGATCGTTGTCGCCCTTTCGTTTCATAACGTAGCGCTGAAGATCCTCGACATCGTCGACTTTGGCAAAGGCTCCCTGTTTACGATCGCTTGTTCCTGAGGCAAGTTTTGCCACGTCGACGCCGAAGTCTGCGACCGAAGCTTTTGCCCATGCTGATTCGTCACCGGGTCGGTATTGCCAGTCGCCGTCCATTCGGATGGCCTGTTTCGCGGACTCGTTCATCAGGATCGGTGGAGCGACGCTGAAGTTCGGACGCGGGTTGTCCTGATAAACCCGGATTCCGATCGTGTTGAGCTTGCCGACTTCGATCAGGTCGGCATCGACGTCGTACTTCCCTTTTTCACCCAGTCCGCTGCGAAACTGAGGCGGGAAAGTACCGGTCGCTCCGACGTTCACACCGTTGACGTACGAAGCCCGAGCGTCGTCGACCGCCTCGGAATACAGAGTTAATTTGGCACCCTTCCATGATTCAGGCACTTGAATCAGGCAGCGGTACCACGAATAACCGTCGATCGGTTTCAAATCGCCGCTCGGCATTTTTCGCCAGGCGTCGGGGATCGTGACGAGGTGCCAGCCTTCAGCCGGAGCAGGCCTCGACGATTGAGCCGTCGCTTCAAGTGATGCAGAGCAGATTCCGCCAGCGGCGAGAATTAACAGGCAAGGTCGAACGAAGTTTCGAAGGCGGGGAATCATGGCGGCTCCTGCCGGCTAGGTGGGATCAGTTCGAATTTGGATTCACAGGGTCAGGATGCTCAGTAGTCGCGGTCCGAAGATCAGAACTCCGACAACGACAGAACATCCGGCAGTAACAAGTGTTGCACCAGCGGCAATGTCTTTCACGCGTCCCGCCGCAGCATTGTGTTCGGGGCTGACGATGTCGACCAGCAGTTCGGTCGCGGTGTTCAGAATCTCTGAGGCAATGACCAGCCCAATTGCCAGAGAAATGCAGCACCACTCGTTTGCTGACAGCTCAAAGTAGAGCCCGGATGCAACGACCGCCAGTGTGGCGAGAAGATCAATGCGGACGTGGATTTCTGACTGGATTGCAAAAGACAGGCCGCGGAACGCGTGACCGAAACCCGTCACACGACGCGCAAAGAATCCAGCAGGCTCATCACCAGAGCTTTGCTTCATGTCACGTGCCGCCCTTGTGGGAAATCTGGTCGCAGATATCGAAACAGCATTCTGGTCAACGCAAACACGCTCGCAAAGTGTGGCTGGTCGGATCGTGGCTGAAGGAAACGGTGATCGTTATCCTGTCGACATTGCGACGTCATGCAGTACGAACCCTCAAAATACCCGTCTACTCCGAGAAGTCCCAGCCATGTCTGACAAAGTCCGTATCGGCATCATCGGTGCCGGAGCCGTTTCTGATTACCACCACGTTCCTGGTATCAATATTGACCCTCGCTGTGATCTGGTCGCGATTTGTGATCCGAACGAAGCTCTACTTGAACAACGGCAGAAAGAGTGGGGACCGACAAAGACGACAACTGACTACGAAAAGATCGCGTTCGACCCGGACATCGACGCGGTGATCGTCGCGACGCCGAACTTCGTGCATCGCGAACAGACTCTCGCCTGCGTCAACGCCGGCAAGCATGTGATGTGCGAAAAGCCACTTGGTCTGAACTTTCAGGAGTCCGCCGAAATGTACCGGGCTGCTCGGGACAAGGGAGTTCGACACATGACTGCGTTCACGTACCGGTTTGCACCGTCGATGCGTTACGTGCGGCATCTGGTTCAGTCGGGACAGCTTGGCGTGCCACGACATTTCCGCAGCCAGCGATTTCTCGACTGGCCGGAAACGAGCTGGGGCTGGCGTCAGTATAAACACCTGGCTGGTGCCGGTGACCTGTTCGACATGACGATTCACCGGATCGACTTCGCAATGGACCTGATGGGTCCGATCAAGGCGATCTGTGGTGCGATCGCGCAGTTTTCTCCGCGAGACAAAACGGCTGGTGGCGAAAGCTGCGAACCGTCGGAAGTCGATGACTGGTCATCATTGATCGGTCAGTTTGAAAATGGAGCGACCGGCGTCTGGGAAGGCAGCACGGTCATGAAAGGTCACCACAACAACGGCTTTGGTTATGAGTGGGCCGAAGTCAACGGTTCGGAAGGTTCAGCCGCCTACCAGCTCACCGATCCGAACAACGTGATCATAGGAAAGCACGGCGGCACGATGGAGAAAGTGCCGGTCCCTGACGAATTTCTGGTCATCGACGGCAGTCCACGACGGGGCAACGAAGGCGTTCCGAGCACCGTCTTCCGCTACGACCTCGTCTGGGAATTCGTCTCAGCTATCGTCGAAGAACGCGACGCACTGCCAGGCTTCGATCACGGAGCACGAGCCCAGTTCGTTGCCGATGCCTGTTTGGAGTCGTTCGAGAAGAAAGCCTGGGTCGACATCAACTCTGACCTTGGTTGAGAGTCATAGTCGATTGTCACCTCCAGCAAAATTTATACATCTCGAGCTTTGCGTACGATGGCAATAGCCGATCGGACTTCACATCCCACAAATTGGTTCACAACAATCGGGGCACTGGTTCGTCCGTTCTCTGAATTGCAATTAGTTCCTCCTGTCCAGTTATTTCGTGGTTTGTTCATTCGACGGTTCGTTACTGCAGACACTTTGTCAGGCCGATCCTGACCCACTGATTGGAAGGCAAGCGTGTCTGATTCGCAGAGCAGTGCTGAAGTCAGCTCGACGGATCAGCCGCGCGACACGCAGGTTGTCGCCGACGAACCTCGCAATCTGATTGTGCTCGCAGCGTTTAATGTGACGCTGCGGTTCTCTTGGATTTTCAAGACGGAAAGCGTCCTGATTCCTCGGTTTATGGACGTGATCGATGGCTCGGGATTTGTGCGTGGGTTCCTGCCGGTTTTTAACCGCTTTGGGCAGAGTGTCGTGCCGTTGTTTCTGGCTGATCGGCTGCGGCGAGCACCGCTCAAACGGCGAGTCCTCCAGACCACGTCGACATTAATGGGTGCGTGCTTCTTATTATTAGCCGCGTTGTGGTACTGGCTCGGTGAACCTGTTCACGGTGGAGCACCGTCCTGGCTGCCGATCGCGTTTCTGACGATTTACGTGATCTTCTTTTTCGTCAGCGGTATGAACCAACTGGCTCTGGGTACGATCCAGGGCAAGCTGATCCGAGCTAACCGTCGAGGCCGTCTGCTGGCCGTTTCGGGTGTCACCGGTTCGGTGGTGTCGATCACGCTGGCGTGGTTTCTGCTGCAACGCTGGTTGGAACATCCTCTGCAATTACCCAGCGGCGGTTACGTGCTGATCTTCGGTTTCGCCGGAGCGGGATTTGTACTTGCCAGTCTGTTGACGCTTCCTGTCCGAGAACCCGCCGACAATGAGTGCTCATCGACCGCTCGCAGCGCGAAGCAGGCCGTCACTGACGCGTGGGAGATCATCCGGCACGATCATGCCTTCCGTCGAGCCGCCACCGTGGCCATGTTGTTTATCACCGTGCAGTTTCTGTTTCCGCATTTTCAGGCGTTTGGCCGCACCGGTATGTCCAACGAGGAAGAAGGCTTCCACTTGATGCTTTGGGTAATCGCCCAGAACGGCGCTGTTGGAGTTTTCAGTTGGGTGTCCGGGATCATCGCCGATCGATACGGAAACCGACTGGCGATTCGCATACAGGTTTTCCTTTGCACGCTTACGCCGCTGATGGCTCTGTTCCTGATCAGCGATTTTATTGACGAAGGGCACAAGTGTTTCTGGCTGGCGTTTGTTTTTCTGGGACTGGTTCCGGTCACGATGAAAACCTTCATCAACTACACACTTGAGCTGACCGACGCAGCTAACCACCCGCGCTACGTCAGCACGATGGGTTTGTGTTTTGCCGTGCCGTTCGTGTTGTCGCCGTTGGTCGGAAAGCTGATCGACATCGGCGGCTTCGAGCTAATCTTCCTGGCCATCAGTGGCTTGATCGGGATCGGTGCCCTGCTGACATTCCGCATGTCCGAGCCGCGGCATTCGCAAGCTCAATGACAGAAGGTACGGTGTGGGCATTTATTTCTTTGGGATTGTCTCACCTGTAATGATTTACGATTGATGTCCGGCGCGCAGTTTACCACAGAGTTCTCGGTTTGAACTGGTTCGAACGTCGGCACTTTTCTGTCGAAGTGTCATCGCCCGGGCGAAGCGTCGATCATCGCCCATGTCCATAACGGAACAGCGGCTTCTGGAGTGAAACCAGGCCATGGTGCAGGTTGTTCCGGGGTGAGCACACTGTTCGCACCGTAAATCGTGTGACAGTTTGTGCCGGATTGTCTGTCCGGGAACGGCTTCACCTGGAGCAATCCGTGCGGCGGTCGCTAATTGAATTGGAGTGCCGTTTGGTCATGACGGTACGATGAGTTCCGCACACTGTTCCATCGGGGGGTCAGTGTGGGCGTAGAGGATCGTTCGTTATTCCTCACGGAAGATATCGAGTACCGGACGGTGCAATGCGCCGAGTGCTCTTCTCAATTAACCAGCAGTTGCGGACAGCATGCTTCAGCAGCTTAGACAACTTGTAATACCAGTGTTGATTCTTGCAGGTGGGGCGTGCGGACTATTCTGGCTATCCGCTTTGAACAAACCACCGCCGCGAATTGCTGCGCCATCACAGCTTCCGCTTGTTGAAACACAGTTGGTTGAAGTTAACGCTGGGTCATTCCCAATTCGAGTTAATGGTGTAGTTGTCCCGTTCCGCGAGATTCGCATTTCGGCGGAAGTTGATGGGCGCATCGTGATGAAGGCTGAGGGCCTTCGTAGCGGGAGAGTCGTCTCGGCTGGAACGCCGCTAATTACGATTGATCCTGAACCATACGAACTTGAACTTGAGAAGCTGACACTGGAAGACAAACAGGTCAGCATTGAACGACAGCAGATTTCGATCGAGTCAAAGCAGATTACTACGTTGATTTCGCTTGTGGAGAAACGGCTTGAGCTTGCGACGCGAGAATTCACGCGGTCACAGAAACTCAAGGCAACGAATGCGTCGTCTCAGGCAGAACGTGATCTGGCGGAAAGGACCGTACTGGAAGTCCAGGACGCACTTGAACTTCTGCAGAACCGTCGAGAGTTAGTGCCGTTACGCGAATCCGATCTGCAGGCGAAAAGCGACCTGATCAGTTCACACCGCAAGGGAGCCGTTCTTAATCTGTCCCGCACAGAGATTATCGCTCCGCTGTCTGCGATCGTTACAAAAGACCTTCAGGAAGTCGGTAGTTTCGTCGAGCGTGGTGATCATCTTTTCACTCTGCAGGATCCGTCACGGTTTGAAGTCGAGTGTCGGTTGCGGAGCGAAGACCTTTACTGGTTGCAGGATTCGGCTGGCCTGATTTCAGACGCTAACGCTGTTGACACCGTGCCGATCGAAACTGCTGTATTGAAAGCTGCATTCGAACTCCCCGAAGTTGACGTGACGGTCACGTTTAAAACATCGGGCGAGTCTTACACATGGCAAGGTCGTCTGGCTCGTTCAGACGGTTCAGGTTTCGACGCGACCACGCGGACGCTGGCGTGTCGGGTTGTTGTTGAGCAGCCACTCCGCTCGGCCGATGCAGGTCCGCCAGCATTAATTGCAGGGATGTTTGTGGAAGTCGTGACCGACGTAATGCCGCGTACCGAACTACTGGCAATTCCTCGCGGCGCGCTGCAACCGGACGGCCAGGTCTGGGTGATCGACAATGGCAAACTTGCTGTTCATCGAGTGCGGCCAGCCAGAGTCACTGAATCCGTTGTTCTTCTGAGAGCGGATCGGGTGGGCATTGAGTCAGGTTCCAAAGTCGTTGTGTCGACTCTGCCAATCGCTTTCGACGGGATGGATGTCCGGGAAAGGCCAGCCCCGTGAAAGCCGTCGTCGCGTGGGCTGTACGAAACAGTCCGTCGATGAACACGCTGATGCTGGCCGTCATCGTTTCCGGTGCGGCGTGCATGATGCAGTTGCAGCGTGAGCGTTTTCCCGAGTCACAGCCCGACGTGATTCAGATCTCGGTCGCCTATCCCGGTGCGAGTCCTCAAGAAACCGAGCAGGCAATCTGTCTGAAGATTGAATCGACGATCCGATCCGTGGCTGGGATTCGAAAGATTTCCTCTGTCGCGAAGGAGGGCAACGGTACGGTGTCGGCGACTCTTGAATCGGACGTCGGCGATCCCCACAAAGTGCTGAACGAAATTCGGTCGGTCGTCGATCAGATTCCCCGTTTTCCAGAGAGTGCTGAGAAGCCGCGAGTTCGACTCAACGTTCGGCATCGAAACGTGATCTCGGTCGGCATCCTTGGCCCTCGCGAACCCGACGCGGATCACGGTTCGAGCAAGACTCTGCGTGAGCGGGAAGCGGCGGCGTTGCAGCTTCGATACCTGTTCGAGCAGGTTCGCGACGAGTTGCTGTTGCTGCCGGCGGTCAGCCATGTCAAGTCGTGGCAGGCGAAGCCGTACCAGATCGACGTGGAGATTTCTGAGCAGACGCTGCGGAGGCATGGCATCTCGCATGCCGACGTGACCGTCGCGATTCGGAAGGCAAACATCGAAGTTCCGGCCGGAGCGTTGCGGACTGACCAGACTGAGTACCTGTTGCGGATCAATGATCGACAGTTGACCGGCAACGGCATTGCCAGAATTCCTGTTCTCACTCGCGCCGACGGAGTTGTGCTGACTGTTGGAGACCTGGGCATCGTCCATGACGGATTGATCGACTTGGATATCTTCGCTCGTATCGATGGTCGGCCAGCGATGTCACACGAAGTTGTCCGCACTCCGAATCAGGATATGTTCGCGATTTACGAAGACGTGAATGCCTGGGCGGCTCAGAAGACGTTGCCGGCCGGGTACGAGCTTTTGATCTGGAATGATTATTCCCGGCAGGCGCGTGAACGGCTCGAACTGCTGCGAGACAACGCGCTGTTTGGCCTTGCGCTGGTGTTCCTGATGCTGGCATTATTCCTGCATGGTCGTCTAGCGTTCTGGGTTGCTGCGGGAATTCCGGTCGCGTTGTTTGGGACGTGCGGGGTGATGCTGTTTTGTGGTGCGACTTTAAATCTGTATTCGATGTTCGCTTTCGTGATGGCGTTGGGAATCGTGGTCGACGATGCAATTGTGGTTTCGGAAAACGTGTTCCGACATCGGCAACTCGGCAAGTCAGCATTGCAGGCCGCGATTGATGGAACCGCCGAAGTTTCGTCATCTGTGATCTGTTCGGTGCTGACGACGGTGATCGCGTTTCTGCCGTTGGCATATGTCAGCGGCGAAATGGGAAAACGAATTGCCGTCATTCCGTTGGCCGTGGTCTCGATGCTTCTGATATCGCTGGTCGAAGGCTTGTTCATTCTGCCGTGCCATCTCTCGCACCTGCCTGATCCGAGCAAGTCTCGCGAGTCTCTGCTCGGTCGAGTGCCTCAACTGGTCGAACGCGGTCTGAACTTTTTAATCAGCCGTTTCTATCTGCCGGTACTGCGGTGGTGTCTCGCCAGACCGGCGATCTCCGTCAGCTTATCGATCGCCATGCTGTGCCTGACGATTGGTTTGTACCAGGGCGGGTTCACTCAGTTTGTGCTGGAGAAAAAACGCGACTACGAATTCGTCTACACGACGATCGACTATCCGAAAGGCACTCCGACGTCGGTGATCGACGCTGCGACGCGGAAGCTGGAAGAGTCACTTCAGAGAGTTGATCCGGGCGCGGGGGCCAATGGCGAATCACTGTTTCGTTTTGTGTATCGCGGCGTCGGTTATTCCAGTCAGCTCGACAGTAATCGCGGCGAGATTTACGTCGAGTTTGATCATGATCAGGCGTTTCGACCGGAGTATCTCACCAGCCAGCAGATCATCGCGAAGTGGCGTGATGAATCCGACGAATTTCCAGGCGCTCAGCGAGTCGTCTTCTGGGGGATAAACAATTCGCGAGGTGGTCGACCTATCGAAGTGTCGCTTCTGGCCAGCGATATCGTGCAGTTGGAAACGATTGCGACGTCGGTGAAAGAACAACTCGCGACGTACTCGGGAGTTCAGGATATCACCGACAGCCGCGGTCCGGGTAAGTGGGAGCTGCAGATCAAACTGAAGTCCAATGCCCATGCGACGGGAGTTCGTCTTGAAGACGTAGCGAGCACGGTTCGGGCTGCGTATTACGGTGACGAGGCGATGCGACTTCAGCGAGGGCGACACGAAGTGCGACTGATGGTCCGCTATCCGCCGTCGGAACGTCACGGGCTAGCCACGCTTGACGAAATCCGGATTCGGCTGCCCGACGGCCGCGAAGTACCGTTGCCGGAAGTCGCTGATGTTACCGTCAAACGCGGCTACTCCGAGATCCTGCGGATCGATCAGCAGCGCGCCGTCACGATTAGTGCTGACGTCGATCAGGACCAGGCAAACGCACTCGAGATCATTGCCGACCTGCGCGAATCGTTTCTGCCGGACTTGTTGTCTCGAAATCCCGGAGTCTCGACACGCTGGGACGGTCAGCAGAAAGAAACTCGCGAATCGGTCGGCAGTTTGTTCATCGGATTCGCGATTGCGGTATTCGGGATGTTCGGTCTGCTGACTCTTGAGTTTCGATCGTACACTCAACCGTTGATGATTCTGGTCGTGATTCCGTTCGGGTTTACGGGAGCGATCTGGGGGCACTGCCTGCTCTCAGAACCGATCACGCTGTTCAGCCTGTTCGGCATGGTGACGCTGTCGGGGATTCTGGCGAACGATTCGATCGTCCTGATCGATTTCATCAATCGCCGTCGCGAAGAAGGCATCGCCGTCGACGAAGCGATCATGGAATCTGGCCGCTCGCGATTCCGGCCCGTCATCCTGACTTCGGTCACGACGGTCGCCGCCCTGCTGCCGTTGCTTTTCGAACGGAGCACGCAGGCTCAGGAGTTGATCCCAATGGCCATCAGCCTGGCGGGTGGACTGAGTCTGGCGACCGTGTGGGTGCTGTTGTTCGTGCCGGTTCTTTACCGGTTGAGCTGCGGCCGCTCCATCCCCGCCCGTGAAGTTTCCTGAAGCCGACGGACGACCCGCCTTACTTTGAGGACAGCCAGCTATTCGCCGTGTCGATTCCGGGCGGCTGTGGCGAGTCTTCAGTGATGATCTTCCACGAGTTCCCGTTTTCGCGCATCGCGTCGAAGTTGCGAGTCTTGTAGCCAAAGCTCAGATCAGGAGTGTCGACCGGTGCGCCTCGATGTTGCGATTTCATAGCGGCGTCCAGCATTCCGCTGACCATCAGCGTTCGTTCGACCGGGTAAGGTGCCCGTCCACGAACGAAGTGATCCTGGATCGCGTGCGACAGGGCTTTGAACAGGTTGCGATTCTGCCAAGGGCCGACATGCCATCGAGTTGCTCGAATCTTTGACTCACCCTTCAGTCGGCACGCAAAGTTCCAGCGGGTGTCGCTGTAGCTTGCCGATCGGAGAATCATCGACTTCAGTCCGTCGCGATGCGTGACCAGCACTCCGTGAGCGCCGACTTCGTTTTCACCTTCAACCAGTTCGAACACCGAGTGCGGAGAACCACGCTCGGCCGCCATCGCCGCATCGGCTACTTCAATCGACCACCTTCCTTCGTCGGCAGCATTCTTCAAGGCGTCAGCGTCCAGAAAATCAACACGAGCGATTCCCGATTCACCACCTCGTCGCGATTCAACCATCGAGAGCAGCAGCTCGAACGCGTGAAAACCATACGCTTCGATCGGGCCCCCATGAATGACGAGCACATCCTCAAATTCGTAATTGTCAGGCAACTCCAGAGCCGGACTCCGCTGAGCCAACGGAACCGAACTGCCAGCCATCAACGGAACATTTGACTCACGAGCCACGTCGTACAGTTCCTTCGCCTCGATCCATAAATGTGACAGATGTTTGTCATTGAAGACTGGCACCGGGCGACCGGCCTCACGGACGACGGCTGAAATTTCGTCAAAGAATCGTTTGTGTGGATACTCGGTCTGACCAAACTCGTTGACGGGATAATCGCCGTGTTCGGCGATCGACAGAGCCGCGTCGACGGCAAGACGATCCCCACCGCAGCACATCGCTTCGCGAATCGTTCCGTAAATCGGAATGCCGTACTTCTTTGCAGTTTCACGAGCCATGTCTTTGTCCGGAAACTGGTCAGCGTAAAAGCTGACCACTTCGACCGGAGACACGATTCGTTCTCCACAGAAGATGTACGGCTCGAGAAAGTTCTCGAGAATTACGTGAGCATGTGAGCGATAGAAAAACGACGTGAAGATCGCTGCGACTTTCGGTCGGGACACGTCGCGGCCCTCGCTGTGACTCGAAGCGAGCAACGTCAGCCCGGCGGCTGTCGAGCGTTTCAGGAAACTTCTTCGAGTCGTTTCTGTCATGGGAATCACGGTTGAAATCGAAGCCGCATGAACTCGCCCGAGCGTCGTGGCGATCCGCGTCAGCGTTGTTGATTCTTGTGGCTACAGTTGAGATCCCTCAGTTGGGGCGAGCATGGTGCTGATGATCTTGCTGACCGTGCCTTTGTA
>CALGTK010000464.1 GCA_937904325.1 uncultured Planctomyces sp. | reverse complement strand
TGCGACCTCGGCCAGATGCACGTCCGAGTCCAGGCAGACCTTTTCGACATCGGCTACCGCGTCCGGTTCAAGCGTATTGTCAAGGTACTCCGCGATCGAATTCGTATCCAGGCCGCTGTTCGGACTCTTTGGGTCAGGCGCGGTCAGCCGGCGACGACGCATGACTTCCCGGATGCGGTCGACCAGAGTCGACGCGTAACCACTTTCGCTGATCTTTTCGCCGATTTCACGGGATTGCCCAGGTTCGAGCAGATCGTCGAGGTACGCCAGCAGGGTTCGAAGTGTGAGTCGCATAGTTCCAGCTCCGCGTCGGCAGAATTCAAACAGCTTTGGTGTTTACAGGCGTGAAAATTCAAACGTCTCTTAAATAACAGTGGGAATCCGGCAGCATTTCCGTACATCAATCTGTGACAAATTCTGTTTTTTCTCAGATCCGAATACTGACTCATTGCTCCCCCACCGTCTCTGCTGCGCTGGGTGGTCGCATGACGTGTTGTCGATGCGTTTTTTATTCGTTAACGTCCTCCAGCTTCGGCTTGCCGAATGCACTACCCTGAAACTGACTACAGCCCATCGGAATTGCGGGCCCGGCATCTGACCGCCGAGCCTTCGCCGTTCACGGCTGGCCACGGAAGGTCGCTCATGGCCGCACCTGCGGACAGGCAGCAATTCCAGTGTCACCGGCAGATTTGCTATCCTTTGCCGGCTGGGACCGCTTCTCGCCCACGCTTGCCGGACAACTTCGATCGCGGTTTCCGAATCCGCGATGCCGCTGTGGTGGCAGTGATTTTTCTGACCGTCGTAGTTCCCTCTGCGGGCGTCAAAGCTGCCGAGCTGAATGAGTGTCGCGAGATGTTCATCAAAGGCGACTACCAGGCGTGCATCGAGGCGACACACGAAGCGATCACGAAGAATCGTTACGGCGAATCCTGGCCGATGATCAAGGCTCAGGCCGAGGCGGCGATCGGTCAGTTCGACACCTCTTTGATGACCGTTGCCAATGGCCTGCGTCGATATTCCTGGAGCATTCGGCTGCGTTGGCTGGCTCGCGAAGCGGCCTTGCGAAGTGGCCGGGCAGAACTTGCCGAAGTTTTGCTGACGGAAATTCGGACTCTGGTGAAGCAGTTTTCCTGGCGATACACGGACGCGGAAGAACTCGTCATCCTCGGCCAGATTGACGAATTCGATGGCCGTGATGCGAGAGAAATTCTTGACGAGCGTTTCGAGAAAGCAAAGCTCCGGAGTCGGACCAGCCGAGAACCCTGGCTGGCAATTGGTAATCTGGCACTTGGCAAAAGCGACGACTCGCTGGCAGCAGACAATTTCAAAGCGGCTCTGGAGCAGTTCCCGAACGATCCGGATTTCACGTCAGGTCTCGCACGAGCGATTGCGTCTACTGATCGGCAGGCGGCGGCGGTCGGTATTGAAGCGGCTTTGAAACAAAACCCGAACCACATCCCAAGCATTCTCTTCACGGTTGATGGCCTGGTCGATGCCGAGCAGTACGATGCGGCAATCGAGTTACTCGACCGGGTCCACGAAATCGATTTTCTGGAACCCGAAGCTTTTGCCTACCGGTCAGTCATTGCTCATCTGACGAACGACTTGCGAGGCGAAGTCATCTTTCGAGACAAAGCACTTGCGCGATGGACGGCAAATCCACGAGTCGACCATTTGATCGGCCGCAAGCTTTCTCAGCACTACCGCTTCCGCGAAGGCGCCGCTTACCAACGCAAGGCACTCGCGTTAAAGGCGGACTTCGCACCGGCTCAACGACAACTCGCCGACGATCTCCTCAGGCTCGGAGAAGAAACTGAAGGATGGAAAGTTGCTCACGCCGCGTACGATACCGACAGCTACAATGTCGCCACGTATAACCTGCTTGAACTTCACGATGAACTTGGAAAGTTCACGACACTACAGGACGATTCTTTCACGCTGAGAATGGAAACTGACGAGTCGAAGTTGTACGGAGCCGAAGTCCTCGCGTTGCTGCATAGAGCCAAGCAAACGCTCGGCGCGAAGTACGGCCTGGAGTTGAAAGATCGAATCACGGTTGAAGTTTTTCCTGACGAAGACGATTTCGCCGTTCGGACATTTGGGATGCCGGCTGTCTCGGGGTATCTCGGCGTTTGTTTCGGACGAGTCATCACAGCCAACAGTCCGGCATCACGTCGCGATAATCCTTCTAACTGGGAAGCCGTGCTGTGGCACGAATTCTGTCACGTGATCACGCTCGAACTAACGCAAAACAAAATTCCACGCTGGTTGAGCGAAGGAATTTCAGTTTACGAAGAACTGCAAGCGAACCCGTCCTGGGGGCAGCGGATGGACCCTCGATATCGCGAACACATTCTCGGCGATGGTCTGACGCCGCTGAGCGAACTCAGCAGTGCCTTCATGCGGCCGGAAAGTGGCTGGCATTTGCAGTTCGCGTACTTCGAATCGTGCATGGCCGTCGATTTTCTCGTTCAGAACTTTGGCATGGAATCGCTTCAAAAAGTGCTCGACGATTTGAAACTCGGCCTGCCCGTGAATGTCGCGCTCGATCGACGATGCGACGCGCTGTCCGAGCTGGAAACGCGATTCGAAGCCTTTGCGAGGAAACTGGCAGAGTCGTTCGCGCCGGATGCCGACTGGGAACCGCCGAATCTTGAAGAGTTACTTGCCCAGGGCGACGGAGCGTTGGAAGGGTGGGTGAAAGAGCATCCGCAGAACTTTGTCGGCCTGATGGCTCTTGCTCAGCGGCAGCTCTCCGCAAAGAAGTGGGCTGATTCTGCGCAGACTCTGAAACAGTTGATCGCCATTAATCCGACATATATCGGAGGCCAGAACTCCTACGAACGCCTGGCAAGTGTTTATCAGAAACTCGAACGCAGCGCGGAAGAACGAGGTGTTCTTGAGCAGTTCGCGGCGATCAACGATGACGCTGTTTCGGCAAACCTGCGGCTAGTGGAATTGCAAACGGCAGCGTCCGACTGGTCAGCGCTCGAGCAAACCGCCGCTCGACTGTTCGCCATTGACCCGTTGCTCAATCAGCCGCATTTAATTCGGGCAACCGTGGCTGAAAAACGTGAAAATCCGGCCGGCGCGACACGAGCACTCAGCAGACTATTGCTCCTGAATCCGGACGATCCGGCGGATATCCACTTTAGACTGGCGAAATCGCTACATGCTCAAGGGAAAATGGAAGATGCAAAACGACAGACGCTGATGGCTCTGGAAGAAGCGCCTCGGTATCGAGACGCGCATCAGTTGCTGCTGAAACTTGTGAGGCAGTCGCTGCCAGAATTACCGTCAAACTGAGAGACCACTGAGACGACAACGCCTTCGGCATCGCAAAGATACCGTGAGATTCGATCGTACTGTTTAACAACCGACGAGATCGACATGGACAATCTGCACAACCACCTTGAATCAGAAGCGTCGCGTCTTCGAAGCTTCGCTACGTTGCTGGCAGTTCTATTTGTTATAGTTGCCGGAGTCGTCTTTCTTTCGCAGATGAGTGAGCAGACGGAAGCTCAGCCCTGGCGGCGGCGTGCCTTCGATCCCAACGCCAAGCCGGATCGCAACGGCGTGCCCGACTGGGAAGTCGACCAGCGATTTAAAGACGACGTCTTTACCTTCGTCCGACTGAAGTACAATGCGTTTCGCCGCGGAGGAGGCTGGCAAACCGACTACCCTGACGCTGACCTGAATTTTTCGTACCGTCTGCAACAGCTCACTTCGATGAAAGTTGACCCGGACGGAAAGATCCTGGAGATCACGGATCCCAGGCTGTTCGACTATCCGTGGGTCTACATGATCGAGCCCGGCGGCATCTCGCTCAGTGAAGAAGAGTCAAAGACGTTAAGACGATACCTGCTCAACGGCGGCTTCATGATGGTTGACGATTTCTGGGGCGAGGACGAGTGGTACGATTTCTACGAAGCGATCAAACAGGTCTTCCCTGACCGTGAGCCTGTCGAGCTTCCGTATGAGCATCCGATTTTTCATTGCGTCTACGACCTGCCCAACAAGCCTCAAATTCCGAGCCTCGGTGCCGCCACTGCTGGTCGCTCGCGAGGTATCACCTGGGAAAGGCCCGACGCTCAGGAAGTTCACTACAAAGGCATCTTCGATGACAAGGGCCGGATGATGGTCATGATTTGCCACAACACTGATCTTGGCGATGGCTGGGAAGAAGAAGGCGTGGACCCCTGGTACTTCCAGACATTCTCGGAGAAGCTGGCATACCCGCTGGGCATCAATATTGTTTTTTATGCGATGACACATTGAAGCGAATATCTGGTTCCGGAAAGGACACCGATGAGTTCTGAAACTGCTGCCGATCCTGATGAAGAACGCCGCGTTGTCGAGATGTTGCGGGGTGCTCGTACGCAGATTATTGCGGAGCTGAGAAACGTAATCATTGGCCAGCAAGACGTGATTGAGCAGTTGCTGCTGGCGATGTTTTCCGGTGGGCATTGCCTGATTACTGGAGCGCCAGGGCTGGCGAAGACGTTGCTCGTGCAGTCGGTGGCTGACCTGTTCCATCTCAAATTTGCGAGGATTCAATTTACGCCGGACCTCATGCCTGCTGACATCACCGGGACGGAGATTCTCGAACAGGATGAGAACGGTCAGCGAAGGATGGTCTTTATGCCAGGGCCGATCTTCGCCAACGTGATCCTGGCTGACGAAATCAACCGCACGCCGCCGAAGACGCAATCAGCCATGCTCGAAGCCATGCAGGAGCATCAGGTCACGGCGGCCGGCAAACGCATGAAGCTCGAAGAACCTTTCTTTGTGCTGGCGACGCAGAACCCAATCGAGATGGAAGGTACCTATCCGCTGCCCGAAGCCCAGCTCGACCGGTTTATGTTCAACGTCTTTGTCGACTACCTGCCCGAAGACGAAGAAGTCGCTGTGGTTACTCAAACAACCTCTGGAAAAAAGGCAAAACTTCAGCCGCTGTTTTCCGGAGAAGATCTGATCAGTTTTAGATCAATCGTTCAGTCTGTGCCGATCGCCGAAGACGTTGCTCGTTACGCCGTCCGGCTGGCGGCAACGTCACGTCCTAATCAGGCAGCCACTCCAGAATTCATCAACGAGTGGGTGAGCTGGGGAGCCGGTCTTCGAGCGGGTCAGTACCTGGTTCTAGGAGCGAAGGTCAAAGCACTGCTCGACGGTAAGTCGCACGTCAGTATCGAAGACATCCGACACGTAGCCCACCCGGTGATGCGACATCGAATCCTTGTCAACTACCGTGCTGAAGCCGACGGCATCTCGACAGAACAAGTGATAGACCGCCTCCTCGAAACTGTACAACCACCGAGTTAAGGACTTAATAAAGAGCAGGCCGGAACAAGC
This sequence comes from uncultured Planctomyces sp., assembly GCA_937904325.1. GTDB lineage: Bacteria > Planctomycetota > Planctomycetia > Planctomycetales > Planctomycetaceae > JABMPE01. The sequence goes on along the minus strand of CALGTK010000464.1, from coordinate 5,726 downwards.
GTAGCGTCGCTCCGGCAGACATCACAAGGATCATGTCGGAACGACGCTGCGTTTGTTCCGGCCGACTAGCCAACGCGGATCTTCAATGCCTTCTTCGAAGTCATCGCAATCATCTTTCGGACGCTTCGCCGACCCCGCCGTTCTGATGCGGATTCGGTCGCTGGAGTTGCGTGTGAGGGCGGTGATGGAAGGTTGTTTTAACGGACTGCATCGTTCGCCGTTTCATGGTTTTTCGGTCGAGTTCAGCGAGTATCGGCAATACACGGACGGCGATGATCCTCGGTTTCTCGACTGGAAAGTCGCGGCGAGATCCGATCGGTATTACATCAAGCTGTTTGAAGACGAAACCAACCTTCGCTGCAACCTTCTGGTCGATAACAGTCGGTCGATGAGTTTCGGCAGTCTTGATTATACAAAAGCTGACTATGCAAAAACGTTAGCCGCGTGTCTGGCCTGGGCGTTGACTCAGCAGCGGGACGCAGCCGGTTTAGTTGTGTTTGACGAGGATGTCGAAGACATCATTCCCGCACGTTTTCGGCATGGTCAGTTGCGGCAGATTCTGATGGCTTTGGAGAAGGCCGAACAGGGCTCGTCGACCGACCTGACGAAACCGCTCGATCGAATCGCAGGACAGGTTCGTAAACGTGGACTCGTTGTACTGATTTCGGATCTGCTGGCTCCGATCGAAGGTCTTGATCGAAATCTTGGCTATCTTGCAGCGGCGGGGCATGAACTGGTCGTTTTCCAGATTCTCGATCCGCAGGAATTGAATTTCGAATTCGACTCGCCGGCGCTGTTTCAGGATCTGGAGACTGGGAATGAGGTTTACGTTGATCCTGCTTCCGCCAGAAAGAGCTACCAGGAGCGATTGCAGAAACACCTTGAGCAGGTTCAGACGACGTGCGAGAAGCTGGGCGCGATTTATGAGCTCTGTACGACTGATCGTCCGCTGGAAGTCGCACTGTCTGAGTTCATGCTTCGACGGCAACGGATGAAAGCAGGAGCGGCGCGAGTTCCGCAGCGACGTTCGCCGGCAGGGAGGACCGCATGAGTTTTCTCGCTCCGCTTTACCTGGCCGGCTTAGCCGCCATCGGACTGCCGATCCTGTTTCACATGATCCGGCGAACACCCAAAGGCAAAGTGCCCTTCAGTACGCTGATGTTTCTCGAAGCGTCTCCGCCGAAAGTCACCAGTCGATCGAAGATCGAGCACTGGCTTCTGCTTCTACTGAGAGCGACCGCGATAATTCTCCTTGCTCTGGCATTTTCACGACCGTTTATGCGGCAGAGTGAAGATCAAACCGTCGATACCGAAAGCAAACGCCGGGCGATCCTGGTCGACGTCAGTGCGAGCATGCGACGTGACGGGCTGTGGGAGCAAGCGACTCAAAAAGTCGACGCACTTCTGAAGGATGTGAAGCCCGACGATTCGGTCGGTTTGTTTGTTTTTGACAATGAGCTTCTCCCGCTGTTGTCATTCGAAGAGTGGTCCGGCCTCAAAGCAGGTCATCAGGCGACGATCGCTCAGGAACGCCTCAATGAAGTCAGCCCCGGATGGATGGGGACGAATCTTGGAGCTGTACTCCCGGAAGCGGTCACAGCCGTCCAGGATGAAGCTGGAGAAAAAACGGCCGCACGAGCCACGGAAATTGTGGTGATTACCGATCTGCAACGAGGCAGTCGCATTGAAGGATTGCAGACGTATGAATGGCCAGATGCAGTGACCGTTGATGTTCAACTTGTCGAGGCGATGACAACCGGCAACGCGTCAGTTCAAGTCGTTGGAAGTATTGATGAAAAATCAGGTTTACGAGTTCGGATCGAGAACGTTGCAGACTCACCGCATGAACGATTCAACGTGCAGACGGCCAGTAACTTAGATGGTGACACTATTTCAGCTACCGAACTGGTTGCGATGCAGCAGGAAGTTCATGTGCCTCCTGAACAGAATCGCGTCGTGCAGTTCAAAGATGTTTCGAACGTGAGTCGATCGGTTGTAGTCTCACTCAGCGGTGACGACGACAGCTTCGATAATCAGGCGTGGTACGTGAGGCCTCAAACGTCGCGAGTTCCTGTGCTCTACCGCGGCAACGGAGAATCGAGCGATCCGAACGAGCTTCGCTATTACCTCGAACGAGCATTTCTTTCGACTCCAGCGCGGGCGATCGACTTTTATGCCGACGTGGACGGAGACACGCCGGACGAAGCCTGGATGACTGGCTTATCGATCGTCGCGAAGTCGCTTAGTGTAGAGCAGCTAAGCATGTCGAGCAAAGCTGTCGAAGATGGTTGGACATTGATTGTAGTCGGGTCGTCTGTTGAGCTTTGCGAACAGGCCTTCGAGATTACTGGAACCACGGTTCCGGATATCTCGGAAGCCAACGTCGAAGGCTACGCCATGTTGTCGGACGTCGACCTGGAGCATCCGATCTTCCAGCCGTTCAATGATGTTCGACTGGCAGATTTTACAAAACTGCCGATCTGGAAACATCGAATCATCGACGGTGAGCTTCCCAAAAGTTCCAGGGTGTTGGCGTTGCTGGATGGTCGTCGGCCGGCAATCGTTGAGCTGACGCATGGCAACGGTCGAGTGCTGCTGTTCACATTCGGCTGGCACGACGTCGACAGCCAGTTTGTACTGTCGTCGAAGTTTGTGCCGCTGATGAATTCGGTCGTCGATGACTTTGCCGGAACCAGTGTTGAGCCACCGCGAGCACTTGTCGGTGATCAGTTTTCAATTAACACGCTGGCCGGATCAGCGAAGGGAGAGATGATCGTCACAGCTCCGTCAGGGTTAGAGCATAGCGTCGAAATTTCACCGTCAGGATCTGCGTTGTTGAGCGAACCTGGCGTTTACGCCTTCGCTTGGGCAGACCGCGATGGCCCAAGGACGGCTAGCATTGCCGCGAACCTGGACCCGCTTGAAAGTCGAACTGACGCACTGGGGCTGGATGAAATTCGAGCGTTGGGCGTCCCGCTTCCAGACGTCGTTGAAGCTCGTTTGACGTCTGACGAAAAAAGGCAATTACTGGCTCGCGAACTGGAGTCTCGACAAAGGTTCTGGCAGTGGGTCATTCTGGTAGGGATCGTTTTGCTGCTGATTGAAACGTGGCTTGCCGGACATCTGGCCGGCGGCGGGGCTCAAAGTGAACCTGATACGACTTGATTTTTCCGTTCGCTGGGCCTTGACCCAGCTTTGTTTAATACGCATTTGCTGTGTCAGGCTCCAGGCTACTCACTCTTTTTTCCTTTGCGTGAACTCATTCTACGGTTTTCAGTTTCAAACTGAATTTCGAGGCAGTCCTCATGGATCAGCACATTTCGCGACAACTCAATCAGGTGGTGCGACGCCTGATTCGTCTCCGACGATGGTGGGCTCTCAGTTGGGTTTGGTCGCTGACCGCACTGGCGAGCGCGATTCTTGTTATGGCCTTGCCGCCCGACGGAACGGCAATCGTCATTTCTAACGTGCTGCTTGTGGCTGCGGCTCTGACATCGGTCTGGATTCTGCGTCCGCGACGAGTTTCAGAGCAGGAGAAGCTGATAACCGCTCGACTGATTGAAGAACGCTGGCCGTCTCTCGATCAGCGGTTGCTGACCGTCATCGAACAGACGCCCGTTTCCGCAATGGGTGGATTTTCCTGGCTGCAGCAGGAGCTGGCGACGGAAGTTTGCTCTCACTCGTACGCTAACGAGTGGAAGGACGGCGTTCCTTTAAGGAAGATTGCGGTCCGCATCACCACTGCCGTCTGTGCGGTCGCGTTGACCTTTTTGCTTGCTGATCAGGTCCGGACCGAAGTCAGGCCAACCATTGCCAGTCTTGATGACCAGGCACCTGACACCCCACAGTCCAGTTTCACGCTTGAGGATTTCAACGTTTCCATTGAACCGGGAACGACCGAAGTTGAACGCGGTACGGCGCTCTTACTTACGGCCACATTTGAAGGTCGGTTGCCCTCGACAGTAACAATGTTCGAGGTGGCAGACCCTGCACTTGCTAAGGCCGACGACACGGATGAAGAAGATGAGCCAGCCAGCGGAAGGCCGATGCGGCAGAGCCTGAAGGATCCCTTGTTTGGAACCCGGCTGCCGACGGTCACAGCGCCGTTCGATTATCGGATTCAGTTTGACGAGCAAACGAGTCAGACGTTTCGAATCAGCGTTTACGACCTTCCTCAGGTTGTTCAGGTGGATGCTCGAATTGTGTTTCCGTCCTACTCGGACATGCCGGACGAACTGATTGAAGATACGTGGCGAGTGTCGACCGTCGAAGGTTCGTCGGTCGTGTTGACGTGTCGCCTTAACAAGGAAATTCATGATGGACGACTGGTCGATAGAGAAGGAAACGAGTTTAGGCTAGTCGTTGCCAGGGCGTCGTCGAAACCGAACACGGCTGCTGACAATGAGGCTCCGTCGAATGCATCTGGAGGCCGTCCGGGAGTGTTATATCAAACACGAATCCCCGTCGACGTAACGCGGCGGTTGACCTTTAAGCTGACTGATGACAAAGGCCGGGAAAATCGTGAACTTGACGAGTTTATTCTGACGGCAGTCCCAAACCGTCCGCCGGAGATCAAGCTCACGTTTCCAGGTCGCGACTTGCGTGTTTCACCAATCGAGGAATTGCAGCTCGAAGCCACTATCTGGGACGACTTCGGCATTACCGAACACGGTCTGGTCCTGGCTCTGTCAGATCGCGAGCCGAAGACAGTCGCGATTGGGGAAAAGGCATCCGCGAGAAAGAAACATGAGCTGGTGCATCTCGTCGCTCTTGAGCTGGAAAATGCAGAACCGGACCAGCTCGTTTCTTACTATTTCTTTGCGGATGACATCGGCGTTTCGGGCAAGAAGCGTCGTACAATGTCCGACATGTTCTTTGCTGAAGTGCGGCACTTCGAGGAAATATTTCGAGAAGGTCAGCCGCCACCGAGTGGTGCTCCGCCAGCCGAAAGCGAAGGCGCAAAGAAGGTTGAAGAACTCGGCGAACTTCAAAAGCAGATCATCAGCGCGACATGGAAAATCATTCGTCGCGAGACACGCGATAACGTGTCAGACGCGTTTGCCGACGACGTTATGTTGCTGGTCGAGTCTCAGCAGGAAGCAATTGCTCAAATGGAAGAGTTGATCGGAGAACTGAAGGATGCTCAGTCCAAAAAGTATGCCGCAGACGTGGTGACGTTCATGAAGACGGCAGTTGTGCGGCTGGTAAAAACTCATGAGGACGTGAAGGCCGATTTACTGACCCCCGCGCTGACGTCAGAAAGATCGGCTTATCAAGGACTGTTGAAACTGCGCGCTCGCGAGCACCAGATAGTTCAGCAGCAACAAAGTCAAAGTAAGAGTAAGAGTAAGAGTTCGAAGAACGCGTCGCAGCAGCAAATGGAGCAACTCGAACTGGACAATCAAAAGAATCGTTATGAAGCCGAGCAGCAGGCGAATCAGCAGGAACAGGATCAGCAGAACCGAGAGGAGTTACAGGTTCTCAACCGGCTGCGTGAACTTGCTCGGCGACAGGGCGATCTCAATCAAAAGTTGAAAGAGCTGGAGCACGAGCTGAAAGCGTCGAAGACGGAAGAGGAGCAGGAAGAGATCGAGCGACAGCTCAAGCGACTGCGTGAGGAGCAGGATGAATTGCTCCGCGACGTCGACGAGTTGAAAGATCGGTTGGAGAAACCGGAGAATCAACAGGAGATGGCTGCGACTCGTGAGAAACTTGAAGACACTCGG
>CALGTK010000463.1 GCA_937904325.1 uncultured Planctomyces sp. | reverse complement strand
CACCCGCTGGAGCCGCTCCACCTGCTGGTTTCGGCGGTGCAGCGCCTGTTTGCCGGCCTGAGCGAATCGACCCATCAGACCTTCGCTGACCATGCCAACTTCCAGAGTGAAACGGGCAATGCGGTTTCGCAGAATGGCGTAGAAAACCATGGCTGGGATGGCGACTGTCAGGCCTTCCAGTGTTGTAAATAGAGCCGTTGAAATACCGTCAGCAAGTTCGGACGGCTTTGGAGTCGTCGGCGACGTGGCGATCTCACGGAAACTCGCAATCATCCCCGAAACCGTTCCCATCAGTCCGAGCATCGGAGCAACGGCACTGATTAAAGCCAGATAGCTCAAGCGATGTTCGAGAGCCATGTTCTCGTCGTCGCCGACTTCCTGCATGCCTTCAACTGCTTTGTCGTAACCTTGATTCAGCTTGCTGAGACCAGCAGCCAGAACACGAGCAACCAGTGACTCGTCAGCCCGTGCCGTTTCGTAGGCGCCTTGATAGTCCTTGGCGTTCAAACTCTGCTCGAACGATTCAATAAATGCCTGAGGCACAAAGTTGTCCCGGCGAACCTGCAGGATATTCATCATGATCAAAGCAACCATGATGAACGAAAGCAGTAGGATGAGCAGACCGAATGTTCCCGATGCCTTAATCATCCAGGTCAGGAAGTTGAGGTCTTCTGCCGCGTCTTCTTCTTCCCCAGCGGCGGCTTCGTCGGACCCACCATCATCAGAACCAGTTTCGTCATCGCCAGCTTCTTCGACAACTTCTTCAGTCGCCTCTTCTTCGCCTCCTTCGTCCTGAAATGCCTGTGCAGGTGCCGTAAAGATTGACATTCCGAACAGGCAAACAAAAAAGGCCAGACCAATCGAGCGCAGGGTCGGCAGTTGATGAATAAGACCCGGATGTTGCATCATTCAATTCTCCTCGAGGCGGTAATCGCTTTGCTGGTTTTTGTTACTGAAGTTTTACGATGAAAGCTACCAAGTAAGGGCAGCGCCATTCTTTCACGACATCTTGACTTGCAAACTACTTCACAGACTGTTCTACGGAAGCTTCTTCGTCCATGGACTATCGGGATAATTCTCCTGCAGCTCCTGACGAACTGCCAATCCACGTTCTGGCTGATCCGCACGGGGCCAAAGTACAGCCAGGTTGTAAAGCGCCTCAGCCAAGGGCACCTTCTCTTTTTCAAACAGAACAGGAACGTGCAGGTAGGCAAGGATGGCTTCCTTCACTTTGCCCTGACTCTTAAGGCAATCGCCCTTCAGATTCCACGCTCCTGCCTGGACTGCCGAGTCTTCAGGACTGGTCTTTGCAATCGCCTCACCAACGGCCTGCAAAGCGATGTCGGCGTTCCCCTGCTTCAATTGAACGGACGCTTTGCCGATCAATGCTTCGTTACGCCTGGAAACTTCTCCTGGAGATGATCCTGACTGGCTTAGTACCTGCTCATAAGCAGCCAACGCCTCTGGCAGCTCACCTTTTTGAAATGCCAGTTTGGCCGTCGAATTCTGAGCGGCCATCTTGTAATCCGACCAGGGGGCTCGTTCGAGCTTGCCAAACGAAGTCTCTGCACCAGCGTAATCCTCGGCAGCCAACTGGACAGCTCCGAGTAACTGTAAAGCGTCAAAGTACCGAAAATTGTCAGAGTGAGCTTTCACGAAGCCTTCGAGCAGCGTGGAGGCATCCGTAAGTTTAGAGGCATCCTGCTCCAGGGCCACGCGAGCATTGACCCGAGCAGTCAGGAACTCGATCTCTGTCTTGACGGCTGCATTTGTTCCAGCGTTTCCTGAACTGGTCTTTAGCAGTTCCAACGCCCTCGCGAGATCGCCGCTGTCTTCTGCACTGCGGGCAAGGTTCAACTCAGCCGGTTCAGCTCCCCAGCGCACGCTGATGATGTCGTTGGCAGGGACTTCGATCATCTTTCCGATCCCCGACTTCACAGAAACAGACTGCTGAGCAATCTCCGTAATGTCCCCCTGCGCCACCTTGCCACTCTTTCGATTAACTTTGTCAACAGCCCTGGCCGAACTTGCCAGTGCCGACAAAGTCAGCATCGCTACTGCGATAAGAGTCAGTCGTTTCATGTGATGTTCCTTCAACTCCGCAAGAGCCGGTGGCTCATAAATTACTCGTCGGTTCAAACCAGATCATCTCCGATAGCTACTCGCCGTCAGCTCTCTTCTCTGCTTCCGCTTTGGCCTTTGCTTTAGCTGCTCGCCGACGCCGAATCCTCTCTTTTTCTTCGGGTGTCAGTGGTCGTTTTGGCTTTTCACCTTTAACCGCCGGCGCAGCCGTCCCAGCCTTCTGAGGAGTAGCCGAACGTTTCTTTCGTGCCGGTCTGGCTGGGGGCGGAGCGATGACAGGAGGAGCAATCGTAACCGAAGCCATGGCTGCTGAAGGCTTCCGCGTTTTCGTACCCTTCATGACCATAAAGCCACCGCCACCAACTCCCAGCAGCGCAATGATGCCAAAGAGGGCATAAGTCATCGTGTCACTACCTTCAGCCTTCTTTTTTACCTTCGTTTTACTCTTTTTCGTTTTTGAATTTTCCGATGAAGAATCAGTTGATGCAATTTCCACCGGAGCAGGCGGGGCAACGTACTCTTTTGGCTTTTCAAGCGGCTCAGGAATCATTCCCAGACCCGTCTGAATCTCTTGATAAATCCCATCAAATTTCGGCCACCATTCTTCGCTGAAATCGCTCGTGATCGCAACAAACGAAACCACTTGCAATTTTGCAGTTTCCAAAGCTTCGGTCTTCTTCGCACCGGTCTGTGCCAGGCCAAGTCCCAGGTTACACCGTGTCAAATTATAACGCGCTTCATAGTAACGATTCTCATAACGGTCCCGTGCGTCAGCTCCCCCTTGAGTCAAAAGCGCCTGCATGCGACGAGCGGTGTCGCCCCAACCCCAGAGTCCAGCCGTTTTGTCACCTCTCATCGCGTCCTGATACTTCTTCCACGAGTCTCCCTGGCCGCTGGCGCCCCAGTCCTGAAAGATGAAGTTAGCTTCAACCTGAGCATCAAGACTGCGTGGATTTTTGGCGATGATCTTTTTGACGAGCTCAAGAGCCTGCTCGAACGAACCTTTCTCTCGTTGACAATTCACGAGCCTCAGTCGTACACCGGTCAATCGAGCAGGATCGATGAACGCAGGGTCCTCTTGTGAGCGATCAAGGATCGTCTGATAGGCCTTCGCTGCCTGGTCATAAAAATTCCCGGCGGCCGCAGCCTCTTCTGCACTACTCTGAGCAAGGCCGTAGTATGTCTCGCCAATCCAGGTCAGCGATCCAATCGTTTGATCTGTTCGCTTGGACAGTTCACCGAGAAACGTCTCGAACGACTTGCGAACCGTATTGAACTGGTCAAGTTGATTCTGATTCTTGAGACGTTCGAGCTCGTCCTGAAGCTGCTGCCCGATCTGTCGGTACATTTCGGTGAGGGCCTCGCCGCCGCCGCCGCCAATTGCTTCGAGCGACTTCATCGCAACCTGAGCTTTCGGCAGTTCCTGCGTTCCTACGTAACATCTCAGCAGGAGCTGATAGGCCAGCGAGGCAAATTCGATGCTCTTGACCCCGCCCGACTTCGGTCGCGTCTTTTCATCCTTGACGGCAATTGCTTCCATAATCGAGTGCGGATTCGCGGTCAGAGTTTTGACGCACTCGTCGTATTTTCCAGCCGAAACGAGAATCTGGACGAGAGAAAGTTTGGCAGCGATCAGATCGTCAGAAGCAGGTGTCGCAGCCGGTGTCTCTTTCTCTGATCGGGCGATGCCGTTCTTCAGGAACTTTTCCGCAGACGCCATCCAACCATCCAGGTCTGCCCGTAGAGGCTGCTCTGCAGATTCTTTACTCGCCCCCTCAATATACGCAGCCCAGTAAGCCTGTCCCGCTCTGATTTGAGCATTTGTAAATTGCGAGGCTGTTTCCGGAACCTGACCATACCACTCAGCCGATTGCTCGTGTCGCTTCAACTTACCGTAAACCGTTCCCAATTGGAGACGAGCGTCCATCGCGCGATCGCTGTCTGGCCACTTTTCGACAAGGAACGTGGCGATCTTTTCCATCTGAGCGACGTCGATCTCCTGCTCGTCTCGACGTCTGGCTTTCTCGTTATCATTGAAAGCCTGAACGTACGCGGCCATCGCCATGTACGAACCGTCTTGAGCCTGAACAGGGTTCTCGTCGCCGTAGTTGTTCGCAAGGAACTCACCGAGAATCGCAGCCTCGTAGTTGTTCCGCGACAAGAGGTGCATGTAAGAAAGGTAGTATCGCGCAAGATTCAGATCGCTGACCGGTGTATCCTCATCAGATACCCGCAAAGCAAGCTGCAGTAATTCTCTGGCTCGGTCGAGGTGCTGATTGAGATCCGTCCGGGCCTTTTGAATCTTATCTTTGTCTTTCGTTTTCTGGGCAGTCCGGACTCCGTCGAGCAACGGTTTAGTTTTCTTGGTAACAAGTTCCTGCCCAAGACTGAAAGCCGTATCAAAGTCTTCCGGCTCGTCGTTCGCACCAGCCCCCTTCAACTTGACGTTCAGATCCCGTTCTTTGAACGTCGCCAGTTCCTTGTACTGGCCTGGGAATCGTTTGATCACTTGAGCGGTCGTCCGAGCTGAAGTCAGCAGGCGTTTGCGATCCGTTTCAGAAAGATTTCGGTCATCGCCAAGCGTTTCCTGCGCGAGCACCTGCTCCCAACGAATGCCTAGTGACTGCTGAGAGTATTTCTTCCGACCTTTGGCCGCAGCCAACCATTCGGCGGCTTCGTCGATGACAAGCTGATAGTCTTTTCGCTGTTCATTATTCAGGCAGATCAGCCGAAAATGACGAACCTGATCCTGCAACCGGACGAGTGTCTCGCTGGTACCTGGATGACCCAGCAATTCTTTATAGATACCAAGTGCTCGCTGAATGTCGTCCTGCTCTTCATAGCATTTACCTTGCCATGTCCGAGCGTACAAACCGCCGATCTGACTACGGTACTTCGCGTGAATTTCTTCGTAGGCACTAGCTGCATCACGGAGCTTGGTTTTGTACGCATCCGATCCCTGATCACTGGCCTGAGCCCCTTCATACAGGCAGTGGGCCAAGTCGAGTTGAGCGACGATGTATCGCACCTCAGCCTGCCGACGATCATCGAATTTCTTCGGCTCGTCAATCTTGTCGATAAATTTCGGGAACGCTTCCCATGACGCTTTGTGCTGATCGTGAGCCTTTTGAAAAATCACACGAGCTTGACCAACGAATTCTTTGGCCCGCTTCTGAAATTCACCACGGTTCTCTTTGTTGGACGGCGACCGAGACTGCCAGACTTCGACCCGACCTTTACCAAGCAGAATCCCTGCCCGTTCGGTATTGGCTTCACCGGCGCGCGGGTGGCCAGGGCTGTTCTTGATAAACGCTTCCAGGAAGCCCAGGGCCTGGTCAAGCTGCCGAGACTGCACCTCCGGATTCGTGATCGCACCGCTTCTGGACATCATCAGAAGAGTGGATGCCTTTTCGTACGGGATGACATCACGAATATCCTTCGGGACATTGGCGTCTTCCTGCAGTGTGTCCAAATAAATCAACGCGTAGTTGTAGTAGCTTCGATCGCGTAGCCCTTGGAGAAACTCGACATAGGGCTCTTCAGCTTCAGCAGCAGGTACGGCGAAAGCAGCCACCGTCAGTGCAATGACCACTGAGCGGAGAATCCTCATGCGTTCCGATCCTTGCCGTGCGAGGGAAGAAAAGTTACAGAATCACGTTAGACCATACACACCGGCCATCACGTCACCATTGTCATCAAGGCCCTGACTCAAAACGTTCATCACAGGCCGCAATCAACGAAATACACTCTGAAATTTACAAATCCGGCATCCTGCCAGAAGATTTCGTCGCCGCATTGTTCGGTAAACCTGCCACACATCGCGAACCTCACGCCGCGGCACAGAAATCGGCGGTGTGAGGCAAGTCAGGTAGCTCTGACATGCCCGAAAAATACAGCCTGTATGCGTGAATGAGTCAGCATATAGTCCCTAATCACCCTTCGCAACCAGTCGCTGGGCCTAACCAATTTGACGGCGACAAACCTGCCTGAATCATCCCGTTCAGGTATCATATCCAGAGTTGATTGACCATGCCCGGTACTTCCCGGGGCGACACTCAGATCCGCTCTGGCAGCCAACAGCGGAACGACTGCTTCGAACAATCTATACTGACCATTGAGTACGACAGCGCAATTGCATTCCACCTCACTCTTCACCCCGGAGACATCGCGTGCCAGACTCGCCCGAGATCACGCTCGACATGATGAGAGAGCATCTCTACGCAGCCGTTGTTTGCGACGCGCTTGATTCGCTGGGATTTCGCAACCAGTCTCCAAGAGTCGCTCTGCCGCCACAGACCGTGGACGGCGTACTGATCGGTCGCTGTCAGACCACACTCTGGACGGACATGGCTCACGAAGACCCCGAGCCGTACTCGCTCGAACTCGAAGCCGTTGATGGCTGCCAGCAGGACGACGTCATGATCGCCGCCGCTCACGGATCAAATCGGTCTGGAGTCTGGGGCGAACTTCTCTCGACAGCTTCCATGAACTCTGGCTGCGTGGGTGCCATTGTTGATGGAGCCGTGCGGGATGTACGCCAAATGCAAACGATGAAATTTCCCGTCTTCGCTCGCAGCCGATGCATCTACGACAGCCTCAACCGTCAACGAGTCATCGATCGCAACGTTCCGGTTGAGATCGACGGAGTCACGTTCGCACCGGGCGACCTCGTGATCGCCGACACTGATGGGATCGTCGTCGTACCACAAACAGTCGAAGCTGAGGCCATTCAAGCAGCATGGGATAAGGTCAACGCAGAGAACATCACGCGAGACGCCATCAAAGGCGGTATGAAGGCGACTGACGCCTACCGTAAGTATGGTGTTCTTTGAACCCGCATGTAGAACATACTCCCAGAGTAAGGACCAATCGCGTGCAAAGAATGGGGCAAGCCCGGAGACTGCCCGTTCCATTCAGGATGATCATGATCCCCGTTATCATCACAGACCGACGAATGTTCGACAACAAATTCCCCGCCGGCGAGAACACATCGCCGCTCACACATTCCTATAAGGAACCTCGCCCATGCCATCCCTCTCAGAACTCCAACCGCTTTCGGCCGACTCCTTCAAACGCCTGGAAGAATGCGACACCCCGACGGTCTGCAACGTCGTCGAACTGTGGGACATCCACCCACGAAACAACGGCTACATGGATTCGAGTATCGCCGCTTGCTTCCCGGAAATGCCATCGATGGTCGGCTACGCTCTGACGTCCACATTCCGCAGCATGTCCCCGCCGCGCGGAGGAGATGTCTACGCGGGCATTGCCCAGCAGGTTGAAGCATTCTCCGAACTGCCTGGCCCACCAGTCATCGTCTACCAGGACCTCGACACCCCCGTTGCTTCGGCAACATTTGGCGAGGTCATGTGTACGACCTACAAGTCATTCGGTGCAAAAGGCATCGTTACATCCGGAGCCGGCCGTGACCTCAAGGAAGTCCAGGAACTCGGATTCCCCGCCTTCACGAACGGAACGATCTGCGCCCACGGCTACTGTCACACCCTGGCGGTCAACGTCCCGGTGACCGTCGGCGGCCTCACCATCTACCCCGGCGATCTTCTTCACGGAGATCGCAACGGAGTCACCACCATCCCACACCAGATCGCGTCCGAAGTGCCCGACGCCTGTAAGGAACTGATGGCCGCCGAAAAAGTGGTGCTCGACTACCTGCAAGGCGACAACCTGACTGCAGCCGCTTTTGCTGAAGCTCGTCAGGAATGCGGAGCCTTGATCGCAAAACTCGCAAAACGCCTGAAAGGCGAGGCCTGATCGTCACACTACGTTCAAGGCGAACATACCAATGCCAGTCGGAATCCGCGCGCCGACTCTCGAGGCCCGCTGACAGCTCGATCACAACCAGGCTGCACCGCTCATTGAACGGCGTCAGCCTTGGATGATTTATCAAGCGAGAAGTCGCTCGTCACGGATCGATGATCCGACCGGATGGACCATCCGTGCCGAGAGCGGTGCCAGGTAACCTGGTCGTTCGCCCAAACCTGATCAAGACACAGAACCGGAAATAGAATCGGCCACGTTTCACGGTAGCCTTCTCCCGCTGCTTCGAACGAATTGGCCAACCGGGCCCGCAATTCGTCGACCCATACGGAATTGATCGGCGTGTTGAAGTCTGCGGCCACGATTAAGGGCTGATCGGAAAGTTCGCCAGCCAGTTCGGAGAGCCGGATGAACGCCGGCTTGCGAAACATCAGAGGATTCGATTTCACATCCATTAGCAGAACGCGCATCAAGACTCCGTCGATGCGCAGCGAGATGATCCGATATCGGCAGACAGCCTCGGGTTCTTCCGGTACGGTGACATTCCCCGGTTTCATCCGAAGAATTTCCCCCCTGCAAAGGATCATCATTCCCGATCCAAGCCGCATCGCTGAGTATCCTGGAATCCGCGAGGTCCAGAAGTCGGGATACTCCGCCTGCTCGGTGGCCTCGACCAGCGCAATGATGTCAGCATTCAAGCCAGCGACTTCATTGGCCACGGCGTCGTAGCCAAAGTTGCCTCGGCAAACATTCCAGAAAACGAACCGGTGAGCGTCCGCAGGAGACACTTCGACCGAACCGCGAAAAATCTGCCCGCCCCAGATAATGACCTGCATTTCCAGAATCAGCAGGCACGAAGCAGTCAGTCGAAAGTCGCGTCCGCCCCGAAGACTTGCGGCGGATGCGAGCCCACCAGCCACAATCAAAACAGGCAGCGGCAGCGCGTAGTAGACGCCGGAGAGAATCGGCACCGCGTCCTGAACGGTAACCCACAACAAAGTTCCGATCAGCCACACGGCGATGGCTGAATAAACGGCACAGCGACCAACAATCAACGGCCAGCGAGCGATTCTCCCCTCAGAATCACTCACTGTGCCACCGGCCCAGTCGTCTGACATTTCCACCACCAATATCGCCCCTTCGTCGCCCGACCTCTCAGCACGAAAGCCCAGTTTCAAGGCAGACTCCCACACAGTAAGCGAAACACGAAAATCCAGAATCCTCTTAAAGCGTGTTTCCCCATTAGCTTACGGCGCATCGAGAAAACCACACAGTCTCGGCACGACGAGTGCTCTTTTTGCAGGAAGAGCGTCGACCGGCGGTGTAGCCAAAGACTTCTCTTGTTGGGACGTCTTTGGACGAGCGCCTATGCTTCCGGTCGACCATTTCTAAACCCTGACGTCTGCAACGATCGCAAGATTAAGCATTGAATAAACAATCTGATTTCGCGGACAAAATCGCAGATTTCCAGGCGTTCATGAGAGCTTCGGCAGAATTTTCAATCGCAAAGTCGCTTCGGATTCTGCGCTGAGCATTCACAGCTAGCTCCTCGCGATAAATTTCGTCATTGATCAGCCTGACAATCCCAGAAGTGATCGCTTCCGAAGAATCAGCAGATGCAAGCAGCCCGGATTCACCGTCGGCAATAATCTCTCCCGTACCGCCCACATCCGTCGCGACGATTGCCAACCTGGACGCCGCGGCTTCCAGTAGCACGCGTCCAAGAGGCTCCTGTCGAGCCCCATGCACCAGGAGATCCGACGCCCGCATCAGCTCAGGAATATCCTCTCGATATCCCAGCCGGTGAAATTTCAACGCCGGTGAACAGGCCGAGAAGTCACGCAAGACTTGAGATTCAAATTCAAGACTCTCAGCCTTCTGAGAAAAACGCTCGCCCGCCAGCAGCCAGTGAATTCCCGGACGAAGGTCAGCCAGACGCCGCGCCACCTCGGCCAAAGTGTCAAGCCCCTTCCGTAGCCCAACCTGACCGACCGTCAACAGAACGATGGAATCGACTGGGATCTTTAATTCACGACGAATTCGTAGCCGTGCAGATTCTTCCGCTGCGAAGGCGTCGACATCGATCCCGTTGTGAATGACAGTCCCCACAGACTTATCAAGCCCCTGCCCGACATGAAACGCCAACGTCGCCTCAGACACCGCGCACAACTGGCGATTCGCGTTCAAATCAGAAATCGCTGCCTGGCTCAGTTTCATGATGTCACGTAAGTGGGCCGTCGCCACAAACTGTGGCCGCGCACGCGCGACGGCACCAAGCAAACGCCCCATCGACAGGCTGTTGCCATGCACGAGGTCTGCGCCAGAAAGCTCTGCCGCCTCAAGCAATCGAGGAATCGCCCGCTCTTTCGGTAGTCGACGTCCTGCATCATCAAAGAGATTCAGCCCGGTAATCGGGATACCAAGCTGCGACACGCGATCAGCCATCGCACCTTGAGCAGGCCCAAGCACGTAGAACTCAAGACCGGACTCTGATGACGACTTGCGGTTGAGCAAATGGCTCAATACCGCGAGTATCGAATTCTCGCCGCCGTTCACTGTCGGATACTCAATGAGAATAGCGATCCGGTGCATGGTGTCTCTCAATGCTGGACTCGACACCGCGACATTCACCGCAGTCGGCCTCGAATGTAAACATCATCGCCGACCTGCTCGACCACTTGCCCCTGAAGTTGACTGCCTTCGGGAATCAATGCGACACCAACCCCACCGACCGGAGTCACTCCACCGGCCCCGCCAGCAAACTTCGGAGCGACAAAAATGTGAGCTTCATCGACAAGACCATCATCAAACGCTGCACCGAACAACTCTCCACCGCCTTCGATCAACAAGTTCGTCATCGATCGGCGACCTAGTTCCTGCATCAACATCATTAGATCAACTCGTCCGTCGGCCGGGCCAACAACGATGACTTCGACACCAAGGGCACGCAGTTGATCGACGCGTTCCGCAGGAGCACTTTCACATACGGCAAGCAACACTGGCGCATCATCCACCGTACGAACGAGTTGACTGTCGAGCGAAAGCGTCGCTTTTGAATCGATGACGACCCGTGTCGGTGTACGAGGCCCAAGCCCCCGAACGGTGAGCAGCGGATCATCCGATCGAGCCGTGCCGGCCCCCACGATAATCGCGTCCATCCGGCCTCGCAGAAGGTGAACCCGCTGTCGTGACACCTCAGACGAAATCCATTTCGA
>CALGTK010000462.1 GCA_937904325.1 uncultured Planctomyces sp. | reverse complement strand
TCTCAGTAAGCATAACCCCCTTCAGGACATGCTCAGCTTTTACTTCCTGTTCCGGCATACTAAACCCAACCTACACAAAGCAAACATTCAACACAGCAAAACTTAACTATCGCTCCCGGAAAGCACCGCCATAGCGTCACTCAGCACGAGAACATTCCGATGCCTCATCAGCACATCCGCATTCAGGTCAGTACGAGGAAGAACGGAAACCTTTGAAATATTACGAGCAGCCCTGACCAGATCAGCGTTAATCCCTTCGGTCACAAAGAGACAACTCTGCCCAGTAAGCCCACCACTCTTCAACGCGGCCGCAACATGCTTCGTCCTCGGCTCCGGCAGACTAAGCGAATCAACGATACTCAACTCACCAGCCTCTGCCTTCAGCCGCAAAGCCATCCGAGTCGCCGCACGCAACGCCTTCCGGGGAAGAGCGTACGACCAGTCCTTTGGACGCTTCGCAAACGTGTGACCGCCACCGACACGAACAGGCGACTGCTTGTGACCAGCACGAGCACGCCCCGTCCCTTTCTGGCGATACATCTTCGCTCTCGTACCGCGAATTTCAGCACGAGACTTTGTCCGCACAGTTCCCACACGACGATTTGCGTGATACATCACACAAGCATCATGAACCAACTGCTTCGTCACCTTACCCGCAAACTGAGCTTCGTCGACTTCGACTTCGCCCACCGCCGTAAGATCGGAATTAAGTTTTGAAACCTGAGCCATCTGGCCGCCCCAGAATCCAGCTATTTTATTTATGTAACCAACTTCAGACGCAAAACAACGACTAAAGTTCAACCGGCGAACGCACAGTAACCAGACCACCATTTGGTCCTGGCACAGCCCCCTTAACCGCCAACACTCCACGATCAGCATCGTACCGAACGACTCGCAGATTCCGAACAGTCGACTTCGTGCCACCATACTGGCCAGCCATCTTCGTACCCTTAATCACACGAGCAGGGTCAGCACTCATCCCGGTCGAACCCGCATGACGATGACACTTTTTCACCCCGTGCGACGCTCGCTGCCCGGCAAAGTTATGACGCTTCATGACACCGGAAAAACCACGCCCCTTGCTGGTCCCAATAATGTCAACCTTGCCGCCAACTTCAATAAATGGCGCGTCAAGCTGCTCGCCAACTTCGTACTGACGAACTTCCGGCTCAATGCGAGACTCACGACGTGCGACAGTCTTACCCTGACGCTCAAGTGACATCTGCAGAGCGCTATAGCCTTCACGTTCCTGCGTCCGAAGAAGCTCAACCTTACAGGGCCCAACTTCGAGCACCGTAACTGGCTGAACATTCCCGTCGTCGTCATAGACCTGAGTCATGCCGACCTTAGTCGCGAGAATCGCAGTATGCATCTCTATCCTCGTATTCGTGAGAGGTCACCCTGAGGCAACATCGCCATCCCCACCTGAGCATCAAGCTCAAACCGGAGCCTCATCCCTCAAAACTATTGAGAGAAGTCTGTGCCCACCAGCCAGCGTCCTCGCCAGCCGCGCCGCATCCCTGCAGAGCACAACAACAGCAGAAGCCTTAGCGAGCCCCCGCCTTAATCTTCACATCAACACCAGCCGGCAACGAAAGCTTATTCAAAGCATCAATCGTCTTACCGGTCGGCTGCAATATTTCGATAAGCCTCTTGTGAGTTCGAATCTCGAACTGCTCCCGAGACTTCTTATCAATATGCGGACTTCGCAGAACAGTGTACCTCTCACACCGAGTCGGCAATGGAACAGGACCGCGAACGTCAGCACCAGTACGCTTAGCTGTATTCACAATGTCGGTTGCTGACAGATCCAGAACAGCGTGATCATACGCTTCCATCCGGATTCGAATTCGTTCCTGAGTCATCTCAAACTGCCTTTAGACGCTGTCCGGCCCCGCGAACCTGTGCGGGAAAGCGAGGATACTATTAACGAGTTCTCAGGGTGTCAACGAACCGGAACCAGATCCGCCAAGAAAGTCTGGACTCCGGCTGAAGTAAGCCTTATCGGCAACAACAACGACCAACGTTAGACCTGATTTGACAGCCAGAAACGGAACCCCAAGCCCGTGCTCGTCACGACTGCGTTTGCGAGAAGTCAGTAATCTCAACCAACTGCTGAGCGTCGCTGAGTAACGAATTCATGCTTCCGGACCGAAATCCCCGCAGATCGACCGTCACATTGCCGAAACCAAGCTCCAGGAACTTTTCGACGACCTGTCGGCTGACCTGCGGCTCAGCGATGCCCGGAATAATGGCTGGCGGAAGTTCGATTCTCGCGAGTCCCTGACGCTCCAGGCGAACGCGCAGCACTTTTTCACCAAGTAATTCAGTCAGAAACTTCTCCGCCGCATCGATCATTCGCACACGGCCCGGCGTCACTTCTACGCCATAAGCAATCCGGCTGGATAAACACGGAGTCGCAGGCTTATCCCAGACCGGCAAACCCCAGACGTTGGCCAATCCACGGACGTCAGCCTTGGAAAACCCGGCTTCAATCAACGGACTGGTGACCGAATTCTCAGCCGCTGCCGTCATGCCTGGGCGATAGTCTCCCTGATCGTCAAGGTTTGCGCCGTTAACGACAATCCTGAATCCAAGTTTCTCCGCGAGCAGGCCGAGATGGCCGTACAGTTCAGTCTTGCAGAAGTAGCAGCGATTTCCGGGATTGGCCAGGTAATCAGGATTGCTGAACTCTCCGGTTTCCACGATTTCGTGGCGTATCCCAATCAATTCAGACAGTTCTCGTGCCTGATCCAGTTCACCCGAGGCCAGACTCGGACTGAACGCCGTCGCCGCCACAGCCTTTTCGCCACACGCGAGAGCCGCCGCTTTCGCGACCACAGTACTGTCAACACCCGCCGAAAACGCGACCACAACTGAGCCATAATCCCGCAGAATCTGCAATAGTTTGTCGCGTTTTCCTTCGAGAACCGGACTTGTCATCACGCGGACCAATCTGCAGAGCAACGCGGCAAACTCAAAGCGACAAACAGCCAGATAAGCCTGCCCGCAACGAGTCAAATGCTTGCGAGAGTCTCAGCAACCAACAGCTCTTCCGCGTGCCATTTTGCACCATCACGGACAACTCGTCGATAGAGCGTGTCTCGCTCAACCGGTTGTCGACCAGCTTCGCGGATTAAATCGTGCAAATGCTCGACGGTGATGCCTTCGGGAGTCTCAGCCCCCGCGTCGTGGTAAATCAGCTCGTGAACCACCGTGCCATCAAGGTCGTCGGCCCCGAAACTGAGTGCCGTCTGAGCGATCTTCTCACCCAGCATGATCCAGTACGCCTTGATATGGTCGAAATTGTCGAGCATCAGCCGCGAGATCGCGATCGTCTTTAAATCCTGCAGCCCACTGGGCTTGGGAATGTGATCGAGACCTGTGTTGTCAGGATGAAACGCGAGCGGAATAAACGTCTGAAAACCGCCGGTTTCGTCCTGCAATTCACGCAGCTTGCACAGATGATCGATGCGATGTTTCGCCTCTTCGACATGCCCGTAAAGCATCGTCGCGTTAGTCCGCAGCCCGAGCTGATGAGCGTCCCGATGAATGTCGATCCATGATTGAGAATCTGCTTTGTGCTCGCAAATTTGCTCCCGAACTTCCTGGTCGAAAATCTCTGCACCGCCGCCAGGCATACTGCCCAGTCCGGCTTCAATCAGCTTCTCAAGGCACCATTTATACGGTTTCTTCGTGATGTGGCTGAACCAGTTGATCTCAACGCCGGTCCACGCCTTGATGTGCAGCTCCGGACACGTTTCATGGATGACTCGCACGACGTCGACATACCATTCAAACGGCTTCTGATGATGCAGTCCGCCGACGACATGAATCTCCGTCGCCCCTTGAGCTCGAGCTTCTAAAGCCCGTTCGCGAATCATGTCATCCGTAAACGTGTAGGCTTTCTCGGCCTTCAAATCCGCCCGAAATGCACAGAAAATGCAGCGGTAAACGCAGACATTCGTCGGATTCAGATGAATATTGGTATTGTAATACGCAAGGTTTCCGTTCTTACGTTCCCGCACAGTGTTCGCAAGCTGCCCGAGCGTCAGTACGTCGACCTTCTCTTCGAGAAACAGGCCATCGTCGAAGGACAGCCGTTCGCCGTCATTCACTTTTTCTTCGATGTTCGCGAGGCGGGATTCAGTTTCGCTCGACATGATCACAATCCGTCAGTCGTAGAGTGAGAACGCAGTGGCCGCGTCAATTCAGCCACTCAGCCAGAAACCAACCGCAAGCCTGCACACTGATTAACGGACAGAAACCGATCCCGCAATCAGACCGTCCAAATTCGCCAGCCTCCAAGCCGGACAACTCACTTGCTGGCGTTCTTCACCCACGCGTCATGCAGCTTTTCGAGCCGGCTGACTATCTCCGGATTATCGCCCGCCAGATTCTCCATCTCGGACACGTCGTCAGCCAGATTCACCAGGAACCGTGCATCGCCTTTGCCGACCGGAGCTTTGTTACTCGTATCGCGAGGATTACCGATCAGCTTCCAGTCGCCATCACGGACCGCCCACTGAGGATTCCTGCCACCGCCGCTCTGCCAGTGAAACTGCTTGTGAGGCGAGTCTGCTTCCGATGACTGAATCATTTTCGCAATGCTGCGTCCGTCAAGTTTCCGGGCCGGGCGTTCCACCCCGGCCAGATCAGCGATCGTCGGCATCCAGTCACAAGCCGTCGCCATTTGGCTTCGCACTTCGCCAGCTGGCAGTTTGCCCGGCCAGGAGATCATTGCCGGAACTCGAATTCCACCTTCAAACAGGCTGAATTTGGCTCCACGGTACGGGCCGGCACTTCCGCCGCCGCTGAATGTTCGCTCCTCGTGAGAGTGCCCATGGTCCGACTGAAAAATTACAATCGTGTCTTCACGAAGCTTCAACTCGTCGAGCTTTGCCAGCAACTTGCCAATCGACTCGTCCATCGTGGAAACAAACGCGTTGTACATCCGCCGCGGAACCGGCAGGTGTTCGTACTTCTTCCGCCACTTGTCCGTTCCCTGCAATGGATAGTGCGGCAGATTGATCGCCCAGTAGAGAAAGAACGGCTGTTCCTTGTTCCGCTCAATGAAGGCGTGCCCTTCCTGAACCATGAGGTCCGGGAAGAACTCGCCGTCCCTCCAGATGTGCTCGCCGTTCTGCCACAAGTCATGCCGATTCGGGCCCTGCCAGTAGAAAAAGTGCGACCAGTTATCGATGCACCCGCCCATGTGCCCGAACGACGAATCAAACCCCTGACTGTTCGGCATCGTTTCCGGCGTGTAACCAAGATGCCACTTCCCCACGTGCCCGGTCGCGTACCCTGCCTTCTTCATCATCTCGGCGATCGTGACTTGCTCTGCCGGCATCCCCGCCTTGCCATGAGTCGACGAAACATTCCCCGGCACGCCCGCTCGCTGAGGTACCCTGCCCGTCAGCATCGCCGCTCGAGACGGAGAACAAACCGGAGCCGCCGCGTAGAACTGCGTAAACCGCACCCCGCGAGTCGCCAGATCATCCAGCGACGGAGTGATCAAATCCTTCGCCCCATAGCAATTCACATCAACCGAACCTTGGTCGTCCGTGTAAATCAATATGACATTCGGCTGCCGAGCATCTGCAGACTTCGCGAGCATTCCCAGGCAACCAACGACCAAAGTCAGAACAGCAAAACAACGTCCGATTCGGCGACAGGCAAGGCAATCCATAGGTGTGAGATCTCCGGTTGCAAATTCGAAAACAATCGCCATCGAGTATCACCGGCCACAAATCGAGAGTCAAACTGCCCGCACCGTTTGTCATTGGGTCGTCCCGATTACTTGCTACTGAATAAGAGAACCTCACACCTTGATCCGATGCTCCTCCTGTCAATTCGCGACACTGGTTACGAGCAACCAGTGCCACCCACAAGTTCTGGCCAGTGTGTCATCCCCGAACAGGCGGGAACCCCGTCCACAAACGAAAATGCCCGGCGACCCATCGAGTCACCGGGCTTCATTTTCGGCTTCAGACCAGCAAGGCGACTCACGGCCGCCTGTCGTCATTACTTTTTCTTTTTAGCCGCCTTCTTCTTCACAGCAGCTTTTTTGACTGCCTTCTTCTTCACAGCAGCCTTTTTGACTGCCTTCTTCTTAGTCGCTTTCTTCTTCACAGCAGTCTTTTTGACTGCCTTCTTCTTCGTGCTTGTATTCTTGGTGGCTTTCTTCTTGGTAGCTTTCTTGCCACCAAAAACCTGGTCGTAGTTTGCCCAGAATTCGGGCGTCGTGCCTGTCCGGACGATGGGTCCACTCATAACTCAAACTCTCCGTGGTGGTCGCGTCATGTCGACGCTTTTAAGGATGGGCGGCTGATGCCTCGACGTCTCGCGGAGGACAACCGGTCCCGATTAAATGCAGATATGGCTCAAACAACAGTTCAGCGATACTTCTCTACTGAGCAACGATCGCTTTCTCACACGACCTTTGAGCGCGGCTGTTTTGACGACGCTTCCGCGCTTTGTCAACCCGCTCCAAACCACGCTACAGTCTCCCTAAGTTTTACGCGTCAACTCACCGACTTTGCACACTCAACGAGATCTTCGCCATGAACCGTGCCACCACTTTTCTACTGTTGAGCATTTCAGCTTTCAGCATCGGCCTGAGCGGCTGCGGCGCTGAAACGCCGGAAGCGGGTCCAGCGGTTTCGTCAGTAGCGACAACGGTCGCGAATAATGAAGCTGCGTCCAGGGAAACAAAATCCGCAGCCAGGCCGAAAACGACAAAAGGCCCTGAAGCCTTGCCGCTGAACGGCGACCCCATGTTGCTACTTTCCGAAGACGAAATCCGCGACGGCTGGATTCAGCTGTTCGACGGGCAGACATTCGCCGGCTGGACTCCGAACAACGACGTCGACTGGCACATCACCGACGACGGTCTGATCGAAGCCAGCCAGGGCGACCCCGGTCTGCTGCTGACCAATGTCCCGTTTGCCGACTTCGAACTTCGCTGCGACTACTGGGTCGCCAAAGACGGCAACAGCGGCATCTTTCTGCGTTGCGTCCCCGATCCGACGAACCCGACCAAAGACTGCTACGAGTTCAACATCTTCGACTCGCGTGATAAATTCGGAACCGGCAGCCTTGTCGGCCGCACCGAACCAACCGCCAAGTCACTCGGCGAAGAAAAATGGCGAACTGCGGTCGTCAAAGTCGAAGGCAACCATTTCACCGCGAGCCTCGACGGTGCCCCCGTGCTCGACTTCAAAGACGAATCCAAAAATCTGTTGACCAGTGGCCGGATCGGACTGCAGAAAAACGCCGGCCTCGTCAAATTCCGCAATGTCTTCGTCAAGCCGCTTGGTACGAAGTCAATTTTCAACACCAAAGACCTGGCAGGCTGGCACTCGGTCGCCGGCTCCAAAAGTGAATTTACCGTCACCGACGAAGCCATCTCTGTCAGCAACGGGCCGGGCTTCCTGGAATCCGACGAAGCCTGGTCCGACTTCGCTCTGCAATTCGAAGCAAAAACAAACGGCGACGGCCTCAACAGTGGAGTATTCTTCCGACTGATTCCCGGTACCAAAAAAGCACCGTCACACGGCTACGAGCTTCAGATCGAGAACGTCTTCGCCAACGACGATCGAACTCAACCAAAAGACAATGCCGGCACGGGGGCCATCTTCCGCCGGACAAAATCCAGGTGGGTCGTCCCGAACGACCACGAGTGGTTCAACATGACCCTGATCGCTCACGGCCCGCGCTTCGCCGTCTGGGTCAATGGCTTCCAGGTGACCGACTGGGAAGACACTCGCCCCGGCGATCCAAATCCTCGCCGAGGCTCCAAAGTCGAAGCCGGTCCAATCAGTCTGCAGGGCCACGATCCAACCACCGACCTGTCGTTCCGCAATCTGCGAGTCGCCACTTACCCCGCTGCCGAGTAAAACAAGCTTGTACAAACATTTTGAAGCCACTTTGGGTTGCCGGACGATGATGTTAAAAGCCACGATGGATGTCTGACGCTTTTTGTCTAGAGACTCTGCAATGCTCACATTTGGAAACAATGTCACACAACTGGATTGTTCCGGCATCTGCCGGAGGGACTTCCTTCGCGCCGGTGCGTTGGGACTTGGCGGATTGTCGCTCCCGTGGCTGCTTCAGCAGAAAGCGAATGCACAAGGCTCCAGCTTTGTCAAAGACCGCTCAGTCGTCTATCTATTCCTCTCCGGCGGCGCCAGTCACATTGAGACATTTAATCCAAATATGGATGCCCCGTCGCCGTACTGCAGTGTGACGGGCGACGTGCAGACATCGGTACCCGGAGTTCATTTCGGCGGAACCTTCCCGCTGCTGTCGAAGCATGCCGACAAGATGGCGGTGGTTCGATCGTTTCAGCATTCGAACGGCGGGCACGTCCAGGCGATCGTCCACATGCTCACGGGCGGAACCGACCCCACCGGCAACGGAGCAGAAGGCTTTGGATTGGGAGCCGCCTATTCGCGACTTCGAGGTGCCAACCATCCTGACACCGGCATGCCGACAAACACGCTGCTCCTTTCCAAGGAAGTCGACCCGCAATACCACAACGAAACCAGGCGAATCGAAAAAGGCTCGCGGCCCAATTCGCTGGGCAGTACTTACGCCCCATTCAACCCGTCCGGCGGCGGAGACGCGACGAAGAACTTCAAACTGAATCTCGATCCAATCCGCTTCGATGACCGCCGCAGTTTGCTCGCCGAATTCGGCCGACTAAGACGACAAGCCGACAAGCAGTCGGACGTCGTCAGCACTTACACCCAGCAGGCTTACGATCTTCTACTCGGCAGCGCGTCGGAAGCCTTCGACCTGTCGAAAGAGGATCCGCAACTCGTCGAGCGGTACGACACGAGCGGCTACATGATCGGCAAGAAGAAGTTCCGATCGTCCGATCTCGGTCGGCACTTTCTAACGGCAAGACGTCTGATCGAAGCCGGTTGCGGATTCGTCACCGTCCACAGCGCCGGATGGGACATGCACGAAGACAGTAACAACCCAGGCATTGAACGCGGCATGAAAATGCTCGGCCATCCCGTCGACAAGGCAGTGTCAGCGTTCATCGAAGATCTTGAAGACCGAGGCATGCTCGACAACGTGCTGCTGGTCATCGGCGGCGACTTCGGCCGCACTCCAAAGATCAACGGGCGAGGCGGCCGCGATCACTGGACCAACCTCTGCACCCTCGCCTTCGCCGGGGGCGGCATCAACCGCGGCCAGGTCATCGGCAAGGCATCCCGCAAGAACGACGTCCCGGTCAGCGATCCGGTCGGCATCTCACAACTCTTCGGAACGGTGATGCACTCACTGTTCGACGTCGCCGAACTCCGCCTCAACCGCGGAGTCCCCCGCGACTTGATGAGCCTGCTCGAAAGCTCACAGCCAATCCCCGGCATCGTATGACGGCTTCGGGAGAAGTTTTGAGCGTAGACGCCGGAGAGGTTAAACACGCCGAGAAACAGTAGCGTTCTCCTTTTCCTCTTCGAGTCCTCGGCGAACTCTACGTTCCGCCTGTCG
This sequence comes from uncultured Planctomyces sp., assembly GCA_937904325.1. Classification (GTDB taxonomy): domain Bacteria; phylum Planctomycetota; class Planctomycetia; order Planctomycetales; family Planctomycetaceae; genus JABMPE01. Next base: position 7,487 of record CALGTK010000462.1, on the reverse strand, counting down.
GACTAGTTGCCCGCAGTCTGCAAGTCACTCACGCCGCAGTCCGGATGGAGGTAAAGATGGATGAGTCGCTGAAAGATCGCACAATTCTGATCACCGGCGGAACGCGAGGCATCGGCAAGGCGATCGGTCTTCGAGCAGCACATGACGGCGCGAACGTTGTGATCCTTGGAAAAACGACCGAGCCGCATCCGAATCTTCCGGGAACGATATTCTCGGCTGCCGAAGAAATCGAAGCCGCCGGAGGTAACGCACTCTCGGTCCCGTGCGACCTTCGTAACGACGAACAGATGGAATCCGCCGTTGCGCAAACTGTCGAGCGATTCGGCGGGATCGACATCCTCGTCAACAATGCCAGTGCGATTTTCCTGGCGGGAACGCTGCAGACTCCGATGAAACGCTTTGACCTGATGCATCAGGTCAATACTCGCGCGACGTTCCTGGCGAGCCAGCTTTGTCTGCCGCATCTTCTGAAATCATCAAACCCGCACATCCTCTGCCTCGCCCCGCCGATCGACATGGACCGAGGCTGGTTTGCCGGCACGCTTCCCTACACGATGGCGAAGTACGGAATGAGTCTGTGCGTCCTGGGCTTGTCGCAGGAATTCCAGAAGCAGGGAGTCGCCGTGAATGCTCTTTGGCCGGAAACTGGAATCGCCACAGCCGCCGTCGCCAACCTGCTCGGGGGCGAAGCCGCAGTCCAGTGTTGTCGCAAACCCGGAATCGTCGCCGACGCCACTTACGAAATCCTGACTCGAAACAGTCGTGAATGCACCGGCAACTTCTTTATCGATGCAGAAGTCCTCGCTGAATCCGGCGTCACCGATTTCGATCAGTACGCCATGACACCCGGCTCGCCGCTGATGCCCGACTTCTTTTTGGGTAAACCCGACTTCGCTGCCTTGTCAGAATTGCTTCACAGCGACGGGCAATAATGCTTGCCAAATGCGCTGACAATGTGGGAAAGATCAAGAACCGTTCAGGTCAATTGCCCGGCCCTGCATTGACCAGAGTTTGCTCAACAGACAAATCCGCAACCGGCAACCGTCGGGCTTTTATCAGCGCTCCAACGATTCTTGAAAATGCCTGCGGAGTATTAAGCAGGACATCGTAGTCGGATTCTGTGACCAGTGACTCAAGTGACTCCGCGGTGATTGATCCGACTTCGGAAACACTCGGAAGTTTGATCCAATCCGACAGACCCTCGATCTCCAGATTCGAATTCTCTTCGTCGTCAGTCGCGTTCTGAAAGAGAAAAGTGACAGGCAGCGTGTTGCCATTCCCCTGCCACTGAAAGCCGGCAGCAAGTTCCGCCACCGGAATAGCTTCATCCACCTCGATATTGATTAGCGAATCGTTGCTGAGAATCAGATTTCGATCGACCGTCAGTCTCATCCGTGGCGGTTTGTTTCCGGCCAGATTCGATTGATCGATAACTTCGTCGCGATTTTCGAACGTGAAGTCATTAGCGATAGCATTTGTAGTCAGAATGACATTCGCGCTATGGGGCAGTCGGGGCGATGATACAAAGATCCGCGAAACCACCACGCACTGCTCAACGACAAGATATCCGTCGGTGGCAGGTTGCCAGTGAATCGCGACGCCGTGCACTGAGTACAATTCGCAATCAATCCACGTCGCGCTTCGAGAGTTTTCAAGGACGGCAATCGGCGAACCTTCTCGAGCGGTGAACCGACATTCCGAGCACTTCAGCATTGCTTCCCGAACATGGATCAAGGCGCCGACCTGGGCACCGTCGACATCTTCTTCGAGTTCGTCTCCTTCTGCAGCGACGACCAAACCTCTCAGTGACAGGTCACTGTCAGTTCGAATCAGAGGTTCTTCGCTGTCTTCCAAATCTGCAACAATCGTGGGAAGTACACCCTCCTTTGCTGCAACTGTCAACGCAATATTGTGCAGTGAAATCGGGCGACGAATCGTGTGCCTGCCTGATTCCTGAATCTCGACCGTGCTGCCGGAACTTGCAGCCAGAATCGCGTCGCGCAGCGAATCAAACTCAGATTGAGATCCGTTGTCTTCCGCAATCACGACGTACGGCTTTGACGTAACAGCAATCGGCTTGGGAGTAATGGTTGATACTGGAGAAGCTTTGGTTGCTGACGATACACCCGCTATTGGACCGGCAGTGCCCACTGGCGGAGTTGGTTCACGGACTCCGCCATCCGGAAGATCAACCTCCAGTCCTTTGCTTTTCCGGTTACCAAAGTCCTGGGTGTTAATCTCCGCGATCAACAACCGTTCCGTCGCAGCCATCCTGGTCGGCTCTGAATCCGCCGGAACTTCCTCTGGCACCGAAGGTGAATCGATGTTGTGTGTCGAAGAAGCGTTCTGTGCGGTCTCAATCCCCTGCTCCTTGCTCGTCGAGGGAGAGTCTCTAAAAAAGATAACGTACACGAGGAGCGAACAAACAAACAAAGACGCCAGCGCGATGAGTGGCCGTCGAGCATCGGCTTGTGAGTGTTTCGCGACGACGTCGCCTGCAATCTGAGAAGAGGTCTCGACCAGGATGACGGGCAGTTCCTGATCTGCGTGTTCGGCAGCCTCCGATCTTATACATTTCAGCCAACCGACAAGTTTATCGGCAGATTCGATTCGTTGATTGGGATCACGCTGGAGCAGGCTGTTGATGATGTCGCACAGCTCGGCAGAGACATCAGGAACCAGTTCGTGCGGAGGAGTGAATTCTGTCTTTGCGACTCGTTGCATCGTGGCAAAAGGTGTCGGTCCCTCGAAAGGGAGCTTCCCGGTCACCGCTCGATAAAAAGTTACACCAAGACTGAAGAGGTCGGACCGCTCGTCGATCTCTTTTTCCTCAAGAGCTTCTGGCGAAAGAAATGCTGGCGTACCAACCAGCATTCCGGCACTGGTCAATGATCCGTCGCCGCCGGCTCTGGCCAATCCAAAGTCCGTAAGTTTTGCACGCTTCGAATCTTTCTGAATAAGGATGTTTGCTGGCTTGATATCGCGATGGATGATCCCCTTCGCATGAGCTGCGGCCAGGCCTTTGGCGACATGCCTGGCGATCCTGATCGTCTCGCTGTCCCTGAGCTGGCCTCGACGATCAAGGTGCTCCTGCAGCGAATGACCATGGACATATTCCATGACAAAGTAAGGCAGAGCTGCGTCTTCACCGACGGCGTGAATCGTGACGATGTTGTCATGATTAAGGGCAGCGATCGCTCGCGCTTCGCGAAGGAATCTTTCGCAGGCTTCGTCGTTAGCGGCCAGTTCCGGCGACAAAATTTTGACGGCGACCTCACGCTGGAGTTTCAGATCGTCCGCTTTGAAGACTGTTCCCATCCCGCCTCGACCAATGAATTCAGTCAGCCGGAACTGCCCAAGTCGTCCGACCGCAGCGGGATGGTCATCGACTTCCAGCCACTTCTCGACGTCGGCATACCCTCGTTTCTGGCAAGAATCACCGCTCAACACTGAGTCTTCCAGACTGTTACCCGTCACGGAAACGGTCGGCTGGCCCATCGTCAATTCACGCGAACTCTCGTGGATGTCGGCCTCTGCATTGGCAATAATTTTCGACAACAAATCCGAATGGTCAGTCGAATCTGACAACCAGTGAGCAACGTCTGCCTGGAACCCAGCCGGAGCGGCGATTTTTTCGATTTGCGACTGACACGCATCACAATTCGCAAGATGCGCGGCGACAGCGGTCTCGTCATCGACCGCAAGCGTTCCCGCAATGAGGGCCTGCAGATGCTCGGTCGGCGGACATTTCTGCTGGTTATTCATATCCGCTCAATTTCACTGACGGCCTTCTGCAGGCGTGCCAGAACTCGAGACTTCGAAACGTAGACGGTGCCGACTTTGATCCCCAGTTCGTCCGCGACTCTTGCTGGATCCTGCTGCTCAATGGCGGTCTTCGAAAACGCCAGCCAGGTAACTTCTTCCACCTGGCTGCGAACATGCTCAGCCGCCAACTCGAACGTGCGGCGAGTGTACTCGTTGTCCCACGAGATCAAATCGGGATCGTGAGCGGGACTTGCTTCCAGAATTTTCTGCACGGCCGAGTCACCCGAAGCTGTGGGCTGACGACTTCTCAACTGGTGCATGCGGCACAGCGTGTACCTCGCGATCGTCAGCAGCCAGCAGCGAAATTTCCCTGTCTCCGGGTCGTACTCGAACTTCTCGATCGAATGAGAAACGGCTCTCAGGACATCCTGCGTCAGGTCGGCAGCGTCGGCGTCCTGGAGTCCGCGGCGAATACCGAATCGATGAATCACTGGTGCATAAATCTGGACGAATCGCGTCCATGCTTCGGCGTTGGCTGAGTCCCTGATTCTCAGCAGTAAGCTTAATCGGGTTGTCACATGAGCTGACATCTCGGAACTCCAGAATAAGCAACTGCCCGTCACGCACCGCGTTGGCGGTGCGTAAATCGGGCGATGCCATGTTTACGAAACAGCTCTGAATTTTTCTACGAACAATCTCGGATTCACCGATGGATCAACGGAGAACCTGTTGTTTTGACAGCCGAAACTGAGCGTTCTCAGGGTTTCTCGCCCCTTTTTGCGAAAATAATTCGAAGCTGTGTAAGAAATGGAATTCTCGCCAACAACTCCTTCTGGACGCTGACGCGCGACGGCTTCCGAGAAACGCTGACCCATCTCCTGACACCACTCCCGGACATTGTGTCCGGCGTCAAACCAGAAGGCGAGAATCATGTTGAACTTCGATTGGCTGAATCAATTGAGAGCGGGCCGCCGCTCGCGGCGTCGATACGGGAAAACCGGTCGGCAACCACTTCCACAGGCTACCGAACAACTGCAGGTGCGGACCATGCTGTCCGGTATGGCGATCACGGCTGAGGCGGGGGCAGGTGATCAGGACCAGGTCACCCACATGACCGGAACAGGCGACCACCATCCGGATTCCGGACACATGCAGATGGAAGCGGCCGCCGGTTCCGGTCAGAGTGGTGGTATGCATGGTGGTATGCATGGTGGAGTGATGAAACTTGCGCCTGCAGAAGGTGCATCGCATACGGTCGTTGTTTCAGGTGACTGGTCAGATTCCAGTGTCTGGCAAAACGGAACATTGCCGACGGACGGCGCCGATGTCTATATCCCGGCCGGTCTGATTCTGACAGTTGACGGCATCATCGCAGAGACACTTCACACGATCCGTATTGACGGGACACTGAGGTTTAACACGGATGTTGATACGGAAATCCGAGTGGACACGGTTCTGGGGAGCGTTGACAGTCGGTTTGAAATGGGGACTGCCAATACTCCGATTGCAGACGGAGTGACAGCAAGGGTGACCGTAGCGGACACCGGAGAAATTGACCGGGCGTGGGATCCGTTCGGATTCAGCCGTGGTGTGCTTCTGCAGGGGAGCAGTTCGATTCACGGGGCGGCGATGACGTCCTGGGCGACACTCAACACAGCACCGCTGGCCGGTGATACGACGCTTACACTGACCACAGTTCCAGATAACTGGAAAGTCGGTGACAGTCTTGTGATTGCAGGAACCGATGCGGATACGACAGGCGACGAAACCGTTACAATCTCGGGTCTGAACGGGACTCTGGTGTCACTCGACCAGACGCTGCAGCGCGATCATCTGCCGCCTCGAGCGGAGTTTCAGATTCATGTGGCAAACACAACCCGCAACGCGGTGATCGAATCGGAGAATCCGGCACTGGATCGTCGCGGTCACGTCATGTTCATGCACAATCGTGATGTGTCAGTGGCGTTTGGCGGCTTCTATGAACTTGGTCGCTCTAACAAAATGGAGGCCCCCAACGACGCTGAGCTGGATGAAAACGGGCTGCTCAGAGAAGGCACCGGAACCAACGTCGTGGGGCGATACAGCGTGCATTTTCACCGTAATGGTGTGCAGGCAGGAGATGGTCCGGCCACTGTCACCGGTAGTGCGATCGTGGGCAGTCCGGGATGGGGGTTCGTCAATCATTCCAGCTATGTCGAGATTACAGACAACGTGGCTCATAATGTCAGCGGCGCAGCGTTCGTGACAGAAGCTGGCGATGAGATCGGCTCCTTCATCGGGAATCTGTCGATTCGAACCCACGGTACCGGCGATCATCCTACCGAGCGGGCGGACGACTTCGGCCATGCTGGCGATGGATTCTGGTTTCAGGGAGCCGGTGTCAGTATCGAGAACAATGTCGCGACAGGAGCCACCGGCAGCGGCCTGATTCTCTACAATGATGCTCTGTCGCAGCCGGAGGGCCAGCGGATCGAATTCCTGGCCGAGAACCTGCCTGATCCGTCTGTGGCGGGCGATGCGGAAACGGTACCGGTCACGCTTGTTCCAGTCCGCAGCTTTAAGGGAAATACGGCTTACGGTTCGGAACTGGGTGCACAGGTGTACTACCACCGTACGCTCATTCAGGTGGACACGGATCAACTGGATATTGCTCAGAGTCTGCAGGGCACTGTGGCAGACAGCGTGCTGGAAGATATGACCATCTGGAATTCGGTAGAGGGATTCAGCGCCAGCTACGCACTGGATACGATCTTCCGCAACTTCACGATCGTGAACCCGCACGATGAGCCCGGTCATGTCGGGTTCGACGCGTCGAACGCCTACAACCGGGCCGGACACATGTACGAGAACCTCGAAATCGAGGGTTTTGAAACCGGACTGATTCCGTCAAGCAACGGGCAGGTTGTCATCAACGGAGGCCAGTTCAACAATGCTCAGGATATCGTCATTCAGGAGCCGCGTCAGACTCATCGCCGGATGGAGATCAATGGCGATATCCAGTTCGGTGACCTGTCCGGACTGCAGATCGATGGCGATTTTGTGGCCCGCCAGAACATTGTAATGGACGCGGATCTGCGATCCGCTCCTGATTCGGCAGAAGAATGGTATCTGCTCAACGATCGGGTGATCCTGAACTTCGGCGACCACAACGGCGAACAACTGTTCTTTGCCGAACAGGCCACTGATCAGGTGCTCTATACCGGACAACCCGGCCAGCTGAACTCCGATGACCCTGGCCTGGAAGTCAATCCGGATCACTTCGGCCTGACGAATGCGCAGTTGCAGGACATGTTCGGCAGTTCGTTCGGCGGAGTCCTCACGACGGAAGACGCTGTCGATATGGTGGATGACGGGATTATCGGACCGATCGGTGTGGCAGCGTCTGACCCGGGCCTGCTGCCCGATCCGGACGATCCATTCGTGGCGACACCGCAGGGTCGCGAAGATCTGTTCGATGCGATCGCAGAACTCCAGACACTGACGCAGGCGGAAGTCGACGTACTCTACGCATCAGAAAATGCACCGGAACCACACGAAGTCGCGCTCATCGAAAGTCTGCGTGCGATGAGTGATGTCAAAGTTGTGGCCTACGTGGAAGAAGCGGAGGGGCTCGATATCCACAGAGCCCTGCAGGCCATCGAATCCCTGTTTGATGCCGAAAACGACGACGATGAACCTGGCGACGAAGACGGTGATACGTCTGATGAAGAAGAAGATGATGA
>CALGTK010000461.1 GCA_937904325.1 uncultured Planctomyces sp. | reverse complement strand
TCGACACGCTCGCTCGAAACAGTCTGCGAATTCTCTCGAACCGGGAAACCTTCAAAGACAAGAATGGTGATACGCAACCAGCAATTCTCTGGCTGCTTGACGTGATCGCCAATCCCGCAGCTGCGCGCGAGCACCGCGTCTTCAGAATCGACCATCCGCAGTTATTGAAGAAGCTGGCACTGGAGCGGCGCAAGAAGCATCTCTATTCGCTCGACGATTTCTTCGAGAAGATCCCTGTTCTTGTCGAGACGGCAAACGATGCTCGCAAGAAAGACAGCAAAGAACGAACTGCCGATGAACGAAAATTTGTCGAACTTCAAAGTAAACTCGGTCAGTTCGATCTGCTCGTCACAACGTTCCAGCCACCGGATATCCAGATCGAGGAGCTTGACCAGAACGAAGTGCGCCGGCAGGTTCAAACGGCGATGCGGATGCTGCAGCAGATCGACGAGCGGCAGCCGCCGTTGGCCGTACCTCCGATTGAGGGTGATGGTGAACGCGACTTTACGGCCAGTGAAGAATGGGAAACATTCGCCAGGGGCTGGACGAAGTCGTACTTCAGCGTGAATCTACTCGGAGCAGACACCAGCGAACCAGTTCAGTTTTTGACCGAAATAATGGTCGCTCATGCCAACGACAAGGCGGACGACTTCAACAAGAAAGTGGAAGACTACCACCGCTGGCTATTGAAGAATCGGCCAAAGGAACTCGACGCTGACCGAGTCAGCTTCGAAACGTTCTTCAACAACTTCGCGCCGTTTTACTATTCGGCATTCAGCTACCTGTTTGCATTTACGTTTGCGGTTGCTGGTCTATTAGGTTGGTCAAAACGGCTTAACCGCACCGCTTTCCTTGTCATTCTTGCGACATTCTTCGTTCACACGTTTGCCCTCGTCGCGCGGATCTACATTTCCGGACGGCCGCCCGTGACGAACCTCTACTCTTCCGCCGTGTTTATTGGGTGGGGCTGCGTTGTTCTCGGTATGATTTTCGAATCAATCTACCGACTGGGCATCGGCAATATCATCGGTGCGGCACTGGGAGCTATCACGTTAGGAATCTCTCATCTACTGGCTGGTGACGGTGACACATTCAAAGTTCTGCAGGCTGTGCTGGATACTCAGTTCTGGCTGGCGACGCACGTGGTGTGCATCACGCTGGGCTATTCGACCACGTTCCTCGCTGGAGCGTTGGGACTGTATTACGTTCTGGCCGGCCTTGTGACGAAGAATGTCACGCCCCAAACCAGTAAAGACCTGTCTCGTATGATGTACGGAACGGTCTGCTTCGGAATCTTCTTCAGCTTTGTCGGCACCGTTCTGGGTGGCCTTTGGGCAGACGATTCGTGGGGCCGCTTCTGGGGCTGGGATCCGAAAGAGAATGGCGCATTGCTGATTGTTCTGTGGAACGCGATCCTGCTGCACGCTCACTGGGACAAAATTGTCGGGCCACGAGGCCTGGCCGTCCTGGCTGTCGGCGGAAACATTATCACGAGCTGGTCATGGTTCGGCGTCAACGAATTGAGTGTCGGGCTTCACGCTTACGGGTTCACCGAAGGCGTCTGGGCAACTCTGTGGGCGTTCTGGCTGACTCAGGCCGTTGTCATGGGTGTCGGTCTGCTTCCAACAGAGTTATGGCGAAGTGAACTTGTTGCCTCAGCAACTAAGACTTCGGAGGACGCCGGAATCGCAGAACCGTCAGCCGATCAGTCAGATGCATGACGGGTTGGGATCAGGAGTCCACACACTGCAATGTTGCAGCGTGCGTCTTCTTGATGCACCAGTGAGCGATGTGTCTTGGCGCCGACTACGCAGAGAACAGGCAAAACAAGAAGCCGCGATCAGAGTAAATCTGATCGCGGCTTTGATTTCGACTATTGATAATGGTTCGACTATTCGAACTTCGTCAACACCTTGCGTTTCTTAACCGGGTACCAGTCGCTGATTTTTTCTGCCAGGCGAGCGACGACCTCTGGATTGCTTCCGGCCAGGTTTTTTTCTTCGGCCGGGTCAGCAAGCAGGTCAAATAGCTGCGGTCGCTTTTCCGTTCGAGGATGTGTTGACTTGTAACGGTTGACCTCGCCGTCGTAAGTCAGCAGCAGCTTCCAGCGGCCCTGGATGCACCATCGAAAGAGCAGAGAAGCTTCCGGTTCTTTGATGTCGGCGATGTCGTGAGCAAAGCTCTCGCCGAAGATTGCGTCTCGAACGATCGCGTTTTTGTTCTGCATGTCTGGCAGAAGATTCAAACCGGGCAGGTCTTTAGGTATGTCTGCACCGCCAGCGGCAAGCATGGTTGGCACAAGATCGACGCTGCTGACAAGCTCTTCGCGAGTGCCGGGTTCAAGATGCCC
>CALGTK010000460.1 GCA_937904325.1 uncultured Planctomyces sp. | reverse complement strand
GCTGGCTATGGGGCTGGCTGTTCAGAATAAGGTGACGGCGCTCGTTCAGAAGGCGTTTCGAGACGGAACCAGTACCCTTGCTGATGCGGTCAGTGAGGAAGGCGGCGACCGCATCTACAGGATTGATCGTGAAGTCGAAGCGACAATCGAAGATACAATCGGCGGATGGCCTGCGGGATGTCTGCCGCTCCTGCTGATTGCCGAAGGGATGGGGCACGATGGCCGTCAGGAATTCGGGACATCGGGTGAGAGACCACGTTGGCGATTGATCATCGATCCGATCGACGGGACTCGGATGCTGATGTACGACAAGCGGTCGGCATGGTTTCTAGCTGCGGTTTGCCCGAACAACGGCGACGCCACAACGCTGGCTGATTCCATCGCATCGGTAATGGTCGAACTTCCTCCCAGCAAGCAGACGATGGCCGACGCGTTCGTGACGTCGATGGGCAGGACGACTCTTGGGCTGAGAAACTGCGTCAATGCGTCGCAGCCACCAGGCATCGATGAAGCATTGGAATTCCCGGTGAGGCCGAGCTGCAACGTCGATCTGCAGGATAGTTTTGCCACGGTGCTGAGTATGTTCCCTGGTACTCGCCAACTCGCCGCGGCGCTCGCAGAACGAATCGCAAAACGTTGTGGCCTGATAACAAGCCTGCCGACCGTTTTTGACGATCAATACATTTCGTGCGGCGGCCTGATGTACCACCTAATGACCGGCCGGGACCTCTACTGCATCGATCTTCGTCCGCAGTTCAACCGAATCCTTGGCAGGTCCGGAGACGACCGATTTATCGAGTCGCATCCTTACGACCTTGCGGGACTGCTCACTGCACAAAATGCTGGAGTCATCATGACAGACGGACTCGGGCAGCCGCTTGACGCACCGTTGCATGTTCACACAGGTGTCGGCTGGTGCGGCTACGCCAACTCAACAATTCGCGATCTGGTCAAGCCGATCGTCCTGGAATGGCTCGCCGAACACGGCATCACTGGAGAGTAAGAGACGGCCTTGAACAGTGCCCGGCTGAAGTCGTTAAAAGAGCTGGCCGTTCGCCGGTTCGGTTTCCTCATCCGATTCAAGCATGTCGGACAGCTCATCTTCCGAGAGCACTTTGACTCCGAGTTCCTGCGCCTTATCCAGCTTGCTTCCGGCTGCCTCACCGGCGACCAGAAAATGCGTTTTCTTAGAGACACTGCTGGATGCGCGGCCGCCGTGCTGCTGAATGAGTTCTTTGATTTCGGTCCGCGTGAATCGTGTGAGCGTCCCTGTGACGACGAGCGTCTTGCCGTCGAGTCTTTTGACGACGTTTTCATCTTCCTCTGGAACCGGCTCGCCCATATTGAGGCCGAGTTCTCGGAACTCTTCGAGTGTTCCACGACCGATGTCTGATGAGAAGAAACTGAATATCGAGGCCGCGATGATTGGGCCAATGTCGTCGACGGCTGCCAGTTCTTCTTCGGTCTTTTTCAGGATCTCGTCGATCGTGCCGAATTTTGCAGCCAGAATCTGAGACGTCCGGTTTCCAACGTGTCGAACGTTGAGCCCGATCAGAAGTCGCCAGAGTGGCTGTGTCTTCGACTTCTCGATTGATTCGAGAAGCTTGTCGACCGATTTCTCGTTGGTCCGCTTTTCGGTCAGTAACGCTTCGCGGCGTTCATGCAGTCGATAAACGTCTGGCAGGCTGGCCAGCAGTTTCTTCTCAACCATCGACTCGATCTGCTTGATACCGAGCCCTTCGATATCCATCGCGGAACGGGACGCGAAGAACTTGAGTGTTTCGCGAAGCTGTGCCGGGCAACTGGGATTCTGGCATCGGATGTAGACGCCACCGTCGTCCTGCAAAACTGCTGACTCGCATTCCGGGCATTTGTCCGGGAAGTCAAACGCCTGCTGACTGCCGTCTCGAAATTGTGGTTCAACACGTACGATATGTGGAATAATCTTGCCTGCTTTCTCAACGACGACAGTGTCGCCGACTCGGATATCCAGCCGGTTAATCTCGTCACGATTGTGCAGGCTTGAGCGAGAGACTGTCGTTCCGGCAATTTCGACTGGTTCCAGATTTGCGACAGGCGTCAACGCTCCGGTCTTGCCCACCTGAATGGTAATTTCGACGACTTTGGTCGTTGCTTCGTAGCGTTCCCATTTGTAGGCGATCACCCAACGCGGCGCTTTGTTCGTACTTCCAAGTTCGGCCTGCTGTTCGAGGTTGTCAACTTTGATCACCAGCCCGTCGACTTCAAAATCGAGTTCGTGAAGACCTTCCATCAAGGATTGTGCGTGTTCGAGTACACCGTCAATGTCCGCAAACGTTGCCGTTCCGGGACTTGTTGGGATACCGAATTCTCTTGCAAGTTGCAGGAAGTCGGAATGTCGCTGCGCTGTGATGCCATTTGAATACCCCATCCCGTGAGCAAAGAATCGAAGTTTTCGCTCGGCACAGACTTTCGGATCAAGCGTCTTCAGACCGCCAGCGGTTGAGTTGCGAGGATTCGCGAATGGCTGCTCGCCAGCAGCTTCCTGGGCGGCTCGAATTTTCGCGAAGTCCGAATTGGCAATGTAGGCCTCACCACGAATTTCGACGACAGGAGGAATGTTGTCGCCAGAAAGCCGGAGCGGCACTCCGCCGATCGTCCGAGCGTTACGAGTCACGTCGTCACCCGTGCGTCCGTCGCCTCGAGTGACGGCCTGAGTCAGACTGCCGTTTTCATAAATCAGGGCGAGAGCTACTCCGTCGATTTTGTATTCAATCAGGTATTCCGGTTGAGTACCGAGCAACTCTCGTATGCGCGCATCGAACTTGCGAACGTCAGGCTTCTTCGCATCGGAATGTTCAATCGCGTAGACGTTATCGATCGAAATCATCGGCACGCGATGTTCGACGGACTCAAAGCCTTCAACAGGCTCTCCGCCAACTTTGTGAGTGGGGCTATCCGGTGAATTGAACTCAGGATGCTCGGCCTCAAGCTGTTCAAGCTGTTTCAGAAACTGGTCGTATTCAAGATCTGAAATCTCAGGCTGCGCATCGACGTAATAAAGTCGATTGTGTCGTTCGAGTTCATTTCGAAGCGATTCAATCTGCTGTTGAATCCTGTCCGGCATACTGGCTCCACGGTGGCTGGCGCGTCGATGTTACACGTTTGTGCAGGCAAGGTTGCCTGTGGAGTCTCGTTTCAGAGGGGCCTCTGTTTCAAGTCGACCATGAAGACTGATATCATGATCAGTGGAGTATGGAATCGATCCGTTCGTTTTTTCCGCAGCAGGCTGCACACAATCATGACAGGCGTTTATTCTGTCCGAGGTGACGAACCGATTTTTGAGGTTGAGCATCTCGCGAAAGTTCTGATCCTATCACTCATCGCAGATCCCGCGGCGGCAAACTATCGGTCAAAACAGTTCGAGTATAACCGTCTGATGAAAGTGGTGGGTGAACCGAAAACGCGGCACGTGCTGTTTGACTTTGCTGCGTGCCAGAAGCTCGATTCAGTATCGGTGGGAGTCGTGATTGCTCTGACGCTGCGAATGCGTGAACTCGGCGGCGATGCGGCAATCTGTTGCTGTAATGAAACAATTGCAACGACCGTCACTCGCCTGAATGCGACAGAGCCTATGGGGCAACGTTCGCAATGGACTCATTTTCCGTCGAGACGGTACGCCATTGAGGCTCTTTGTACCGAACTCAACTGACTGACTCGACTGTGAACTGATTCAACGGTTCTGGTTCAGTTGTGAGATCCTTAACTTTTACCATCTTCAAAAAACAAACTCCCGCGTGATCCAGATACGGATCGCGCGGGAGTCTTCGTTTCTGAGCTGAAAGAGTCCCTGCATAGCAGACGCAAAAACTTCTATCATGCCATTTCGGGGACTTCGAGTTCATCCTCTACAGGAATTTCGAATTTAACATTTCTGCGGCTACGGCGTTTGCCAATCTTCCGGTCAAGAGCTCGTGTCAGGTGTTTAAGGGACTCAGCGATTGCCTGGTGGACGATTCCGCTTTGGGCGGTCACAGCGAAGTCGCCAAGGGATCCGGCACTGGCCGAGATCCGACAGCAAACATCGGGGTTGTCGCCGCGATGATGGCCGACTTCACTCAGGCTGATAGAAACCTGGTGAAGCCGAGGTGAAAACCTTGCGAGGCATTCGTCAGCTCTGTCTCGAATGAATCGTTCTCGGCGTGAGTTTGCAACCGCAAGATTGTCATGAACGTTGACCTGCATGGCATTTCCTCTCCGTGACGAAACTGGACACTCTTAAACTCTGTCTGGTAATTGCGTGACTAAAGATTTGTCAGTTTTAATTCATAATTGATCGTCTCTCCTTAATGAAGATGTGACTGTTTTGAAACTATCCTGGTTCACGTTCCGAAGCCTCTTCACCGAGATTGGTCCCGATTACCTGGAAACCTTCAGCTCGAACGAACGGTACTTGTATTTACTTCAGAACCGTCGCGACGTCGCTCACTCCCGCACTCAAATACAATGGACTCTGAGTTGGCTTTTCTCGCGGAAATAAATACTGAACGGAACGCAAAAGGTCTCGCCGGCTGATTTGCCCGATCAACCTTCCACTTGATACGACAGGGAATCGCCTTGCCGATGTCAGGAAAAATTCCTGAGCAACTAACATGAGGTCATAATCCGGACCAACTGTCGCGACGTGCTTAAACGCAAAGTTGTCGACACGCCACATTTGACGTGGAGCCGGCGGGAACCATTCCGGTAGTTTCATCGAGCCCGGACTGAACTGATAACTGTTTACGAGACTGTTGAGCTCCGCACGTAGCACGTCCTGGCGGCTGATCTGCCCGACGAGCCGACCGCGATTAAGCACCGGCAGACGTCGGTAATGAGTTTCGCTGAACCTTCTCCTCAAATCAGGAAGTATCGCCTGCTCGGTGACTGTGCGTGCTCGATCAGCATCCATCCACGCCGAGACTGGCCCGCGAGACATCTGGTTCCAAGTGAGGTCGATCAGAACGCGCATCGCTGACCGTTCAGAAAAGACGCCTCGAAACTGACCTGAGACGTCAATGACTGGCAGGCCAGAGATCCGGTTGGCCAGCAGTTTCCCAATAGCGTCGAAGACATCGCAATCGGGTGAGACGGTCACCAGCGACGTCTGCATGCAGTCTTTGGCTCTGACAAACTGCATGCTTTCGTCGCATCTTCTGCGGCGTTCGTCATCGATGACTTCAAAGGCATTGATGCACGATTTCTCAGAAAACATGCCAAGGAAACGCCCCTCAGGGTCGACAATCGGGGCACCGGATATTTCCTTCTGAAGAAGTCGATCGATTCCGTCGAGGACATGCTCTTCGGAAGAAAGAGTGACAAGACGAGTAGTCATTACGTCCGCAACAGTCAATTCGACTTCCTGCATAGGTCGCTCCAGAAGGTGGCGTTTCAGAAGGTGGCGTTTCAGAAGGTGGCGTTTCAGAAGGTGG
>CALGTK010000459.1 GCA_937904325.1 uncultured Planctomyces sp. | reverse complement strand
CGTTCCACGAGCGCCCTTGGTTGATTCGAAGATGCTGAAGAGTTTGTCGAGCTGCTCTTCCGGAATGCCGGGGCCGTTATCAGCAACTTCTACCCACACGTCCATCTTGTCTGAAGACGTGCCCGTGCGAATCTCAACGATTCCACCCTGCTCGTTTTCGAGAGCGTCGAGGGCGTTGATGACGATATTCAAGGCAGCTCTGTGAATGCCCTCTGAGTCGAATATTGCTGTCGGCATGTTCTCGCCAAGGGCAAGCTGAATCTTGACACCGATGTCATCGGCACGTGCACGCATGAGTTGGTGAATTTCGGCGATCAGCTCGTTCAGGTCACCGGCTTCGAGATTCGGACGCCGCTCAGCGCTGAATGACAGCATGTCCATGACCAGGTGGTTGATTCGTTCCTGATTCTTTTCGACGATTGACCAGCCTTCCTGGATCAGTGATTCGTCGTGCCCCTGCAGCCCCATGTCGATCAGGTAGCTGCCGCCTCTTACACCCTGCAGGATGTTCTTGATGTGGTGACTGAGGATTGCGATGGTCTGTCCGACGGCTGCGAGACGTTCTGCTTTGACATACGCATCCTGGTAGCGATGGTTTTCGATGGCGAGTGCCGCCTGTCTCCCGATGGCCGCCATCAGGTTGAGTTGAGAATCGGTAAACTTGCTGGCGACCGGCTGGCCCGGCGTATGGCCATCCTGCGAGACTCGGGTGTCAACATAGATAACGCCCATCAGCTCATAATGGCCAGGCATAGGGACGCATATTGCTTCGCGGATGCCTTCCTGGACGATACTGATTCCGCTGGCAAATCGGCTGTCGGCTCGCGCATCGGAAGTCCGTACCCCCTGGCCTTTTCGTACAACGTAATCGACGATGCTTGTGGAAACTGGCATTCGGCTGGCCATCGTTCCACCGCTGATGTGGGCGACAGCTCGCGGTTTCAATTTCTTGGTTTCTGAGTCGCTCACTAGAATGCAGCCGCGGTCTGCACCGACCGCTTCCAGCGATGTGTCCAGAATTCGCTGCAGGAGCTGCTCAAGCGAGAGTGTTGAGCTGACCATCTCTTCAGAGATTCGATACAGCAGACGAAGCTGGGTGAATGTTTCGTCAGCCTGCTCATGACTGTCCGGAGTTGCCTGGTCAAGTAGTCGGCGTCCGGCGTCCAGGCCGACCTTCGATACGATTTGGGACGCGTCGTCTCCGGAATGTGGAGCAATCAGGTCAACAGGCACGTCTTTGTTGGAATCAGTTGGTTCGGCAAATAGCAACACCGTGCTGCCAACCTGAATCTGATCCCCAGTTGCCAGCGGGTGGCTCTGAATAGAGATTCCATTCGCGAAGGTTCCGTTTGAGCTGTTCCGGTCAGACAGCACGAACACGCCATTGTCGTATGCGATCGACGCGTGGTTGCGAGACATTTCCGTGTCGAGGATGCGGATGGCGTTGCGAATGCCTCGGCCCATAGTCGCATTGCTTCCGTCGAGTTCGAAGCGGGCTCCCTGATCGACGCCTCCAATGACCAGTAGTGTCGCTTTGGGCACGGGCTGACTCCCAGCAGTTTGTCGAAGGTCAAGCGGTAGTTGAGTGACGGTGGCTTCCGACTTCGCGTTGCTGATCGTCGGTGGCGAGTGTGCATTTTATCCGACCAGCGGCAGCGAATCACCGTCCAACATTGAGATTCACCAGGAATGGGAGATTCGAGAGCGGATTCCGCCAGCTTTGCAGACGATCCGTCCTGGATGCCGAGGCCTGGCAGCGATGCAGTGTCTGTGCCACACCGGCGACCGATGATTCGCGACCCGAAACGGATGTTGACACTTTCAAGCGTGGCGGCCGATACTCTTGGCCCCGTCTGGAGTTGGGACGATTCTGACTTAACGACATCTTAATGCTTTAAGTGGGCGATTCCGTCATAAAACTCACCGTTTTCGTCTCGTCTGGTTCGTGTTCCCCACGTCGTAACTTTGCCAAAATCGCTCGATTCATGCTGGGTTTGCCCAGATTGGAAGAATTCGCGCATGTCTAATGATGACAGTCAGTTGCTGATGCAAGCAAGTCAGATCGCTGGCAATTTACGCGAGCGTATGGCGGAGCAGAGTCGGCGGGAGAATCACATTTCCGATCAGCTGGCGTCGCTCGGCCAGGAGCAGCGGCAACTTCGACTGGCTCAACAGCAGTTTGAAGAGGATCGGCAGGATCGTGATGCGGTACTTAATTGCCGTGAAGGCGAGTTCGCGTCGAAGCTGGCCGATGCGGAAAAGTTGCTGAACGATTTGCAGAATCGTGAAGACGAAGTCGCACGCGGTCATACTCAGTTGGAGATTGCGCGAAAGCGACTGGCGGAGGAATTGGCTCAGCAATTGGACGTTGATCGGGCCGCGCTGCGTCATGCGAAGCAACTGGCAGAGGCTGAGCGAAAGGATTTGGCTGCTCAGTCAGAAAAGATCCGGGAAGAGCATCAGTCTTTGATGCGGCAGGTTCGTCGTGATCTGGAAGTCGAACGTCGGCGAGTGCGTGCTCAGACTGTGTCGGACATCGAAGCCGAACACGCAGCATTCGAACATGAAAAGGCTGAGTGGGGTAAAAAGAAAGCTTCTGAGGAATCCGATCTGAAACGTGAGGCGGACGTTCATCGGCAGGCTGTCGTGCAGGTCGAAAAAGATCTTGCTGCGGAGCGACAGAATCACCTGGCTGAATTCGAGCAGCGAAAGGCTGCACTTGTCGCATTGTCTGATGAAGAACGATCGAAGACTCAACGCGAACGTGAGGAGTTAGAGAAACAGATCGCCGCCGATCGGGAAGAAATTAAACGGACGCGAAAGGACCTTGAAAAACTGTCGCTTGATGCTGAGGCAACGATCGCGCAGCGACGTGTCGAACTAGAGTCTCAGACTAAGGCGGCTCATGACACGGCGCTGGAAGAAGTCAGAATAAGTTGGAGCAAAGAACGTGATGAGTTGCGACGTCAGCTTTGCGCAGACATCGAAGGTGAAAAAAACATTCTGGAAGAACAGGTGGCCGAATTCGAGGATCGACGGAAGCGAGTGCAGGCCGCGTTGGACGAGGTTCGGGAAACACAGGAAGCAGCGTTACGGCAATCTCGAACGGAACTTGTCGAAGAACGCCAGAAGGTCATTGGAGAAATTCAGCAGGAACGGGACCGTCACGACGCTAGTCTGAAAGCGGCGAGAGGTCAGTTTGAGGCTGAGATTCAGCAGCGACTCGAAGCGGCCGACCAGCAACTAGCTGACAGGAAAGCGAAACTCGAACAACAGCAGTTGGAGCAGCAGCAGGTTGTCGAAAATGCTACGGACGAGCTGGACGGATCTCGACGAGATTTAGAAAGTGAGCGCGCCGACTGGGAAGAACTCGTCAGTGTCCAGAAAGAGTTGCTCGCTGACCAGCACCGTGAGATGCAGTCAGGTACGCATACGCTCGACGTCAGACGGCAGAAGTGGAGAGCTGAATTTCAGCGTGGTGAAGTTTTGACAAGCAAACGGCAGAGGCAGCTTCTACGGTTTCGGGAAGTGCTTTCCGAAAGGGAACGGTCACTTGCTCGTGAAGAATATGTTCGTCAGAAAGCTCGCGAGCAGTTCCAGGCGGAACTCGCTGCCGACCGTGAGAAGCTGGCCGAAGAACGGACTGACCTGGAGCGTCAGTGGAAGTCGCTGGAGACTGCAAAGAACGAACAGCTCAGCAAGTTTGATCGTGAGCGGCAAAAACTTGACGAGCGATCGTTGCGGCTCGATAAGATGCGACGGGAACTTGAGCAGATGAGCGTTGTGAATCTTGAGTCTCGGCTGGCGGCGGAAGAAGCGATGGCCGAGCTGATGGTGAATGTTGATGAGCGGGCCGCCAAAGAAAGAGTTGAAGAAGTTCGAGCTGTAGTAGCTGGACAGTTCCAGCAGTTGCAGTCTACGGACGGTGGATCCGATGCTGAGACGGCTCGGCTGGTTGCCATCGCTCAAGGGCGGCTCGAAGAGGAAGACGAGCGACTTCGTACGGATCGTGACTCGTTTCTCCGGCGCATGAACGAGCGAGAACGCGAGTTGCACGAGCAGGAAGCACGGCTTGAAAACCGCATGCACGACTGGGAGCAGAGAGAATCCCGTTGGCGCCACATGCGTGATGACTGGCTCGAAGAAAAGTTGAATGCCGAGCAGATTATCCGCAGCCTCCTGGAAGAGCTTTCGGCCACCGACGGCGCCATTGCTGCTTAGTTAGCGTCGCACTGTCAGGTTTCTAAAGGGACGCTTGGGTCGCAGGCAGGTTGTTTCCTGGCTGCATCGGTACGCGTACCGGTGGACGCACCAGTTGTCAGTACTCTGGATGCTTATTCAGATAGTACGCCAGCAGTCAGGCAGGCCACGGAAGTTTTGATGGGATTGTGCTCGGTTACGATTTCCTCCGGGACGTTTCACTCGGTAAAGTGAAAGTCCGTTGGCGATCGGGGCGGATGGTGCAAGACACGATTCTGTGAGATTCAGCGATGAAATTTGAAGACGGTTACACTGTTGGGATTGACCTGGGAACGTCGTATTCGTCGATTGCTCATCTTGATGATGACGGCGAACCGGTCATTCTGGAGAACAGTCAGGGCCGGCTTATCACTCCGTCGATCCTGCTTCTTGGAGACGATGGCCGTGTCGTAGTTGGTCCTTCACCAGAATTGGTCGCTGAGGAGGTTTCCGAGCGGGTCGTGCTTGGGATCAAGCGGCACATGGGTGATAACAACTTTGAGTTGCATCACGAGGGCCGCCGCCTCACGCCTGAACTGATTTCATCGATGATCCTGACAAAACTTCGCCAGGATGCTGAGGAACACCTCAAACCGATTAGAAATGCGGTCATCACCGTTCCTTACTATTTTAACGAGCCCAAGCGGCAGGCGACTCGACATGCTGGACGGATCGCTGGATTGAACGTCGTCGACATCATTAATGAGCCGACTGCGGCTACGCTGGCCTATGCTTGGAAAAAGGGTGAATTGGGAAATGTAGATTTGCCCAACAAGGAGCGGACGATTCTTGTTTACGATCTGGGCGGCGGAACGTTCGACGTCACGGTAGTTCGCTACACACCGACCGAGTTTACGGTAATCGGGACGGACGGCGACACCATGCTGGGCGGTCTCGACTGGACCGATCGCATAGTCAACTATGTGGCTGAGCAGTTCGAGTCAAAGTTCGGTTTGGATCCTCGTGGCGATGCACAGGCTCAAAAGTCGTTGATGGTTGAATCAGAAGCGGCGAAGCGGGAACTCAGTTTGTGGGGCAAGTCGACCATCGCATTCGAGTTTCGCGGCCAGACACTTGAACATGAGATCAAACGCGAAAAGTTTGAAGAGTTGACGCAGGATCTGTTGCAGCGAACTAAGGACACGACGGAGTTCACGCTGGAGCAGACGGGAGTCGATCCGAAGTCGCTCGACGAAGTTCTGCTGGTGGGCGGTTCGACATCCATGCCGTTGATCGCCGAGACGCTCGAAGCATGCACAGGCCGGAAGCCATCGAGGGAGTTGAACCCTCAAACGGCTGTTGCCCAGGGAGCGGCCATTCATGCGGCGATGTTGCAGTCTCAGCACACGGACAGCCGAGGCCAGGCGGCGGAAGCTCTGCAACGGCAGCTAAGGTCGGTGACGACAAAAGATGTCAATTCGCATTCGTTGGGCGTCGAGATTCGAGATTCTGATGATCCGAAGATTCGAAAAAACCACATCATGATTCCTCGGAATTCAGTATTGCCGACCGAAGTACGACAACGGTTTAAGACAACGTCGGACAATCCTCGTTCGTTGCACATTCGGCTGCTTGAAGGTGAGACCAGTGACATTTCCAGTTGCACCTTCATCGGTGACTTCAGGCTTGTTGGATTGCTGAAAAACCTTCCGAAAGGATCACCAGTGGAAGTCGCGTACGGCTACAACGAACGCGGCAATATTGAAGTGACACTTCGAGAAATGACGGGTAACAGCGAGGCTCAAGTTGAGATTGCCTGGAGTCACGGGCTGGATGATCAGCAGATTGACTCGATGTCGACGCTGTCCCAGTCTTACCGCGTAGAATGATTTTTCCTGTCGCCACGGCGGGCACACTAGATTGAGTTGTCAGACGCGCAGGTTGGGGCTTGTCGCACTTTTAGGTCTGAACATCGATGCAAGGAGTGTTTTTTAATGAAGATCAGTTATTACTCAAAGTTGTGGATGGTAATTTTTATTACGACGAGCTTTAGCTCGGTGATGGCACACGATGTGGTTGCGCCGCGAGGCATCGAAAGTGATGTCGCCTGGTATGTTGCACACGATATTGGTGTGGAAGGCCAGGGCTGGGCTGATGTCGAATCTCCGTTTGATCGCTTGCCAGCTCGCGCGAAGGAGTCTGTACGTGCGGCCGTCTGGGGGCTAAGTAAACAGTCTGCCGGTCTGTGTGTGAGGTTCGTTACGGATGCGACCGAGCTGCATGCCCGTTGGACGTTGTCGTCGTCTCGGCTTGAGATGAATCACATGCCGGCGACCGGTGTGAGCGGGCTCGATCTTTACGCCAGCACGCGGACCGTCGGAGCGTCTGGTGGTAAGCTGCGATGGCTGGCGGTTGGGCGACCATCCGCGAAGGAAAATTCGGTGAAGCTTGTTTCAGGGATTTCGAAAGGAAAACGCGAATACTTGCTCTACCTTCCGCTGTACAACGGCATCGAGTCTGTCGAAATCGGCGTGCCAAAGAATGCAAAGATATGGAAGCCTGCCGCTCGCAAATCCGGTTTGAAGCCCGTGGTATTTTATGGGACGTCCATTACTCAGGGTGGATGCGCGTCTCGCCCCGGCATGGTTCACACCGGGATTCTTGGACGGTGGCTGGATGCTCCAGTAATCAACCTGGGTTTCTCCGGCAACGGGCGGATGGAAGTGGAAGTGGCAACGTTGATGGCTGAACTCGATGCGTCCGTATTCGTTATTGATTGTCTGCCGAATATTTCTGCCGGTGATGTGGCCAGTCGGACGGAACCGCTCGTTCAGATTCTGCGAAAGACTCACGCGTCGACGCCCATCGTACTGGTTGAGGATCGTAGCTATACGGACTCATTTTTCATTGAGTCGAAACGAAAGAGGAATCTGACGAGTCGTGCGGCGCTGAAGGCGGTATTCGACCGTTTGAAGTCGGACGGTGACGCCAATCTGTACTACATTCCGGGCGAGGACCTGATTGGTGATGACGGTGAGGGGACCGTCGACAGTTCTCATCCGACTGATTTGGGTTTCATGCGTCAGTCCGAAGCATTTCTAAGAGTCTTGCGGCCGATACTTCGTGCTCGCACGGCGCGCTGACGCTACTTGTCTTCGGAAATCGTTGTCGTTTCGTTTCACTCCTGATTAGCTGACGCTGTCTGTTCGTTATGCTGCTTCGAGTTTCCAATCTTCAACTACCGGTCGAGGCCCCCGAGGCAGAACTGCCCAACGAGCTTAGCCGCGTGCTTGGAGTCGACGCTGGCGACATCAATAACTACCGCATTCTGCGCAAGAGTCTTGATGCCAGACAGCGATTCAGTCTGAAGTTTGTTTATGCTGTTGCGGTCGAGCTTCCGCCTGATGCTCAACGTCGATTAGCCGACAAGCGGATTCCGAACGTTGACCTCTGGCAACCGAAAGAGTTCGATGATCCGCGACCGGGACAAGAGCCGCTTGAGCATCGACCAGTTGTTGTTGGGTCTGGTCCTGCTGGGCTTCTGGCAGGACTCTATCTGGCACATAAGGGCTATCGGCCGCTGATTGTCGAACGCGGTTGCCCTGTGAAGGAGCGTGTTCCAGCCATTCGTCGGTTCGACACTGGTGGTTCGTTCGAAGGACACAACAACTATCTCTTTGGGGAAGGCGGAGCAGGGACGTTCAGCGATGGCAAGTTGACGTGTCGTCTTTCCGGCCCTGACGCCGAGTGGGTGCTTCAGCAGTTTGCTGACTGCAGCGGTAAACCTGAGATTGTCTATGAGCATCGACCGCACCTTGGCAGCAATCGATTGCCGATGGTTGTTCGTAATTTTCGTCGTCGAATTGAAGAATTCGGTGGCGAGTATCGATTTGAGTGTTGCGTGGATAGTCTCGTTCTATGCGATGGTAGAGTGACGGGACTTCAAACGTCGAGCGGCCGCATCGAAACCAGTCGAGTCGTCCTTGGCATCGGGCATAGCGCCAGGGACACCTATCAGCGATTGTTTGAGCAGGGCGTCCCGTTCGAACAGAAAGCGTTTCAGCTTGGATTGCGGATCGAGCAACCGCAGGAGCAGATTAACAATCACAAGTACGGGAACCCCGAATACGAATCGATTCTCGGGGCCGCGGATTACACGCTCACGGCAAAAGGGCAGCGGGACCTCTACACATTCTGTATGTGCGCGGGGGGTGAGGTGATTCCCAGCATTTCGGAGCCTGATTATTTCTGTTCGAATGGGATGAGCAGCTCGCGTCATAACACGCCGTTTGCGAATAGCGGCTTGATGGTGACTCTGGAGCCTCACGAGTTTGGTAGCGGGCACCCACTGGCTGGCGTCGAAGTTCAGCGTAAGTTTGAGGCGGCTGCGTTTAGGTTGGCTGGTGGGGACTATTTCTCGCCGATTCAGACGGCCGACGATTTTCTTCAGCAACGAAGCCCGAATCCTGAAGACCGGCTGCCCTCTTCGTATGCTCGCGGAACGGTGCCGTGCAGTCTTGATTGTGTTCTCCCCCCGTCCGTCGTTTCTGCCATCCGAAAAGGGCTGCCGGTGATGGATAAGAAATGGCGTGGCGACTTCCTGAAGAATGCAACGCTGGTCGGTCCGGAAATGCGAGGCAGCGCCCCCGTCAGGATCAGTCGCGATCGAGCTTCGTTTGAAACGCCCGGCATCGCTGGCCTGTATCCGGTAGGCGAAGGAGCTGGCTACGCTGGCGGCATCATTACCGCGGCCGTCGACGGTCTGCGAGCGGCCCGCGAAATCGTACGACGGTTTGCGCCGTTGCAGTAGCTCAGTCGGTACCTGAGCTAAGCAGCTCGTTTGGTTACCGTTTTCGCCAGATTCCTGCCAGCCAGTTCTCGCCATAGGTCGAGAAACATTCCGGTGGCATGCGTCAGCTCGAAGTTGTTGACGATTCGGCGTCGAGCTGCTGCACCTAGCTGTCGACGGTTGACGACCGGAAGTTGCAGGATTTCGAGGAGAGCCTCGGCGAACTGTTGTGGTTCCTGTGCTGGTACCACGCGGCCTGTTTCTCCAATGATCATCGCAGCATCGCCAACATCGGTGGAAACGCACGGCACTCCACACGACATCGCCTCTCCAATGACATTAGGAAAGGCTTCAGTGATTGAAGAGCAGGTTGCGACGTCAAATGCACAATTCAGCGGAACAATGTCGGACTGCAGTTCCACCAGTTGTGCGGCGTCTGTCAGGCCTGACGAATCGATGTCGTGCTGGACCTGCGCAGAAGAAATAGTTTGCGGCTCGCCACAAATGAGGAACCGAGCGTCCGGCCGTTGTTTCAGAACGATCGTTGCCGCCTTCAAAAATGTAAGATGATCTTTGTTTGCGTGAAATCTGGCGACGCGACCTATGACGGGTGCATTTTCGGGAATACCAAGGCGGGTGCGAGTTTCGAGACGAAGTTGTTCGCTGGGGGCGAATCGTGAGACGTCGAATCCGTTTGGCACGATCTGCATTTTTGATTCGTCGTAGCCTGCCGCGGCATGAATCGGAACAGCGGCGTGCGAGTTCAGGACGATTCTTGAAGGGACTCTTCGGGAAAGTCTGGCGCATCCTGCCGCGCAGCCACGCAACGCTCGCGAGTCAATTGCAGGATCGAGCGTAGAATGGCGGATCGTCCAGATCATCGGCGTCGATGGAGCAGCAAGGTGGCTGGAGATACCGCCGAAGAAATCGGCCATGTACATCCATGACTGAACGACGTCAGGCTTGAATCGGCGAATCCGCGAAGTCAACTGAAGTACGGCTTTGGGAAGTTTGTAATAGTCAGCCTGGACATTGAGGCTTTGTACGTCGATTCCTTCGGCGGTCAGCTCTTCTGCGACCTGCTGAAAGTTTTTTATTGAGAGGACCAGATGTTCAAACTCCGGTGTGTTTCCGTGACGAATGACTCTTTGAAGCATTCGCTCGGCACCACCTTCGCCGCCCGTTCCGTTGATAATGCTGCAGACTCGGATTGGTTTCATGCGGCACCTTCCAGTCGGTGCGATATTGGGGTTTCAGCAGCCGTACTTGTCGTTCGGTCCGCAACAATGGATGCGGAATGGGATTTTGATTTGTGTTGAACGTATGACTGGCCTAACACCAGCAGCATCCACAATGGGTCACGTACTTCAGGTTTGCCGGCGTTAAGATCTTTGAGCAGTCGATCGATCATGTTGAGGTTCAGCCACCCACTCTCACGCAGCACCTGTTGCGACAATGTGTCGTGAACAAGGTCTCGCATCGGACCAGTAATCCAATGACGCATCGGCACGGAGAACCCCTTTTTGGGGCGATCGAAGAGCTTTCGAGGAATGTACTTTTCGAGCAGCATCTTCAACGGAGACTTCAGTCCATTCTGTGTTCGAGCAGCCGTCGTAAGGCTCGCACCGAATTCAGCCATTCGGTAGTCGAGCAATGGCGATCTTACTTCCAAAGAATATCGCATCGACGCCCGGTCCATTTTTACCTGCAGGTCACCTGGCAGGTAAAGAGCGGCATCAGCGCATTGGGCTTTGGAGACGGTATCACAATTCAGTGCGTCAAAGATTTCCCGGAACTTTTCCTGCTGGTCGGCATCGCCAGACTTGACGCCTTCCAGAATTTCATTCGAAGCTCCGAGCGGCCATGCTCGCATCAGTTGAGCGTAAAGGCCGGCGGCATCGTTGGTGGCAAGCAGTCTTTGCAATCGTGGGCCGCGGCGTCGATCGAGCAATGGGAATGCAGTGCCAACGAGTTTCCGGAAGGTTGCGGGGAGTTTTTGAGCTTTCAACGCTTTCTGAAACCACTCATATCGCTGATAGCCGCCGAAGAACTCATCCCCACCATCACCGGTTAACGCAACAGTGACGTACTTTTTCACTTCACGGCAAAGCGCCATTGATGGAAGGCCAGACGAGTCGGCGTAAGGTTGTTCGTAGCAGTCTACGTAATCGCTCACGAGGTCGGGGAGCAATTCTGGATCGATTTTGATTTCGATTTGCTCAAGGCCGAGGTGTTTCGCAATTTCAGCGGCGAAAGGAGCTTCGTTGTGAGTTTCATTATCGAAGGCGACCGTGAAAGTCGGGACGGTGTCATGGCCGGCCGCTTTCAGTTGGGCGGCCACAAGAGACGAATCGATTCCCCCACTCAGGAATGCCCCAACAGGAACATCGCTAAGCGTTCTGATGGCGACGGCATCGGCCAGAGTGTGATCCAGCTCGTTCAGGTCGACGGCGGTACGAACTCCCCAGCCCAGATTTGTGAAGTCGTGCCAGAGCCGTCGTGCCAGAATTCGCCCGTCTTTCACAATGACCGATTCGCCGGGACGGAGTTGCGTTGTGTTTCGAAAGGCAGTTAACGGGGCAGGGTAGTGGCCGAATTGGAAATATGACGGGAGCGTTTCGGAGTCCCATTCTAACTGGAACGGTTCGAAGCATCGCAGCTCAGAAGCGAAGGCGATGAAGCCGTTTCCTTCGTGCATGTAGAGCGGCTTCTTGCCAATGCGGTCTCGAATCAGCGTGATTGTCCCGGTGTCTCGATCAAGAAAAGCGGCGGCGAACATGCCGTTGCATTTTTCAAAGACAGACTCGCCGACCGATTCGAAGGCTTCGGCAAGCACTTCGGTGTCGCCAGAAGTTTTCAGCGAAACGTGTGAGCAATAGTCACTCGCGAGATCTTGCGAGTTGTAGATTTCTCCATTGAAAGCGATGGTCGTTCGGGCCGATCCAGTCTGCATCGGCTGGTTGGCTCGCGGATCAAGATCGCGAATCGCCAGCCGACGAAACCCCAGCAGAGACGTGTGGGGAGGGACGACATGAAATCCGTCCGAATCAGGGCCGCGATGCGCGATTGCATCGGTCATTCGGTGCAACGCATTTTCTGCCCACGGAAACGGTGCGGCCAACGAAAGGCCGGTAAACCCACACATTCCAGCATCCTTTCGGGAATGTTCGATCAATCTACGCTGTCAGCATTGAACAAACGCCGATGCTGAGTCGAGGGATGATAGTCGGGCAGCAAATTGGCCGAAACGCCTTTTCGAACTGTGCCCGAAGTAGGTTGGGGCCTGGCACAGCAGCCCGGAAAGCAGTCCGCTTTGGTGTGCCGGGACGCGTCCTGCGAAATTCGGTCGAGGCAGATCAGGCGAGGATTTCTGACACGACTCGCCCGTAGACATCGGTCAGGCGGAAGTCGCGTCCGGCGTAGCGATACGTGAGCTGTGTGTGGTCCAGACCGAGCAGGTGCAGGATTGTGGCATGCAGATCATGGACGTGGACTCGGCCTTTGACAGCCTTGTAGCCGTACTCGTCCGTCGCGCCATGGATCATGCCAGGTTTAACGCCGCCGCCGGCCATCCACATAGTGAAGCCTTCTGGCTGGTGCCCTCGACCGTCGCCACGTGGATCGTCCGGAGTTCGTCCAAACTCGCCTCCCCACACGACCAGCGTGTCTTCGAGAAGCCCTCGTTGTTTGAGATCGGTTAACAGTGCGGCCATCGGTTGATCAATCTCAAACGACTTCTGCGGCATAAGTCGCGAGACGAACCCGTGATGGTCCCAGTTGTCATGCGTCAGCTCGATGAATCGCACGTCGTTTTCAGCAAGTTTCCGAGCGAGCAGGCACTGTCGGCCGAAGTCGTCAGTTTTGAGTTTGTCACCAATTCCGTACGCGTCGAGTGTTGTCTGAGTCTCGTTGGACAAGTCCATGAGGCTCGGCAGTCCTGTCTGCATTCGAAACGCGAGTTCAAAGGATTCGATGACGCCTTCGACCTGGTCGCTACTCTTTTGTTGTCGAGCAAAATCGCGATTCAGTGATTGCAGGAAATCGAGCTGTTTTCGCTGCTGCTCTCGCGAAAGAGTCGGGTGTTTTGTGTTTGCAATTGTCGCCGTTTTCAGAGCTTTGCTCATCGTCCCGATAGGCGTTCCCTGATAAAACGATGGCAGGAATGCGTTGCCGTAGTTGCGGGCTCCGCCAAGGATTACTGGCGGTTTGACGGTCACGAATCCCGGCAGATCGCGGTTCTCCGTTCCCAGACCGTACAGAATCCAGGAGCCGATCGACGGTCGTTCAAACAGAAAGCTGCCCGTGTGCAGTTGCGTCAGTGCGGCACCGTGTTCGGGGTTGTCGGTGTGCATGCCGTTTAGAATGCACAGATCGTCAACAACCGTTGAGGTGTGCGGAAACAGAGACGAAACTGGAATGCCGCTTTCGCCGTGTTGAGCAAACTTCCACTGCGAGCCGAAGTAGTTCAGCCCTTTCTTTCCGGTGGGTTTGCCGTTGTCGGCGTTGAGCTTCGGCTTATGGTCGAACGACTCCATGTGCGACGGTCCGCCGCGCATGCATAGAAAGATTACGCGTTTCGCTCTCGCAGCAAAGCGAGGGGTAACTGGTGCCGCTGGATTTGTGGCAGCGGCCACTTCTGAGCAAAGTCCGGCGATTGTCGACATCCCGAAGCCGTTGGCTGATGATGCCAGCATCTCTCGGCGGGAAAGCGGAAATCGCATCAGACACGGTCTCCGAGTTTGCAGCGGGATCTGTGAACGCTCATCAAAGGCCACTTGACATGGACCTTGTGGCAGATTCTTCAACTTCAGCGTACGCAGTCGATGGTGAATTGACAAATGAGACTTTGGAGCAACCTGCAGAGTCATTTGCCGGATTGTGACTCCATTCTGCCATTAATTGTCTCGTCGGTAATCGGATCCGAAGCCCTGACGGCGTTGCATGTCGTATCGCTTGAGAGAATCGTCTATCACAGGCATGGCCGTGTCAGCTTCCTGCATTTCATTGACCTCGACAGATTTTTCTTCCAGTAGTTTGTAGTCCTGGAAAAATCGGCGAAGCATCATCAAACGGTGTGGCGGAAGCTCGTTGGCCGTGTGGAAACTATTGTATTCGGGGTCGTCGACGGCGACCGCCAGAATCTTATGGTCCGGTTTACCACCGTCGATCATCGTCATCATGCCAATGGCTCGCGAGTTGACCAGCGTTCTCGGAGCCACTGGTTCCTGGCAAAGGACCAGCACGTCGAGAGGGTCGTCGTCCTCGGCAAGTGTTTGTGGGATAAATCCGTAGTTCGCCGGGTAGTAGACTGCCGAGTACAGAATCCGATCGAGCTTGATCAGTCCGGTTTCCTTGTCCATTTCGTATTTGACGCTCGAACCCATTGGGATTTCGATGATCGACCGGAATTCAGCGGGGAGATTTATGCCGGGTGTTACGTCGTGCCAGGGATTCATCGAGTATTCGCCTGTGGTCTGAGTTTAATGGATTGTTGTTTTTCAGTCCGGTTTGTATCGACTATTGCGAAACAGGTCGAACTCAGTTGGGCTGTCTTCCCAGCATTTTTTTCGCTCGCTTATTGGAAACGCTGGGAATCTTTTTGAGCAGCATGTCGATGACGTCATCCGGAGCTATATTTTCGCTGTCGGCGTGAAAATTGGTGACGATGCGATGCCGCAGGACGGCGTGCGCGACAGCTTTGACGTCGTCTGTGCTGACGTGGAACCGCCCTTCGAGGATCGCTCGAGCTTTAGCTCCGATGATCAGATATTGTCCCGCTCGAGGACCGGCTCCCCAGGAAATGTACTCGCGAACAAACTTTGGAGCTTCTTCTTCTTCGGGGCGAGTCGCTCGGACTAGGTCGCGAGCGTAAACGAATACGTGTTCGGCGACAGGCACGCGTCGGACAACTTCCTGAAGCGCGAGGATTTGAGTGGCTGTCAGCGCTGGTTCGAGATCCGGCTCGCTGCTGCCGGTTGTTTGCTTGAGGATCCGCAGTTCCTCAGCGGCTGATGGGTACCGCACCACAATGTTGAACATAAATCGGTCGAGCTGAGCTTCTGGCAGGGCGTAGGTCCCTTCCTGCTCGATCGGGTTTTGTGTGGCCAGCACAAAGAACGGCTGCGGTAATCGGTACGTGCTCGACCCCACGGTGACGTGTCGTTCCTGCATGGCTTCAAGCAGAGCCGCCTGAGTCTTCGGAGGGGTCCGGTTGATTTCGTCGGCCAGCAGAATGTTCGTAAACAGCGGTCCCTGCATGAACTGAAACGTGCGGCGGCCGGTTTCGGGATCGTCCTGCAGAACGTCCGTGCCGGTAATGTCAGAAGGCATCAGGTCCGGAGTGAACTGAATCCGTCGGAAAGAAAGTTGCAGGATTTGAGAAACTGTGCTGACCAGTAATGTTTTGGCGAGGCCCGGAACTCCAACCAGTAGACAATGCCCGCGACTGAACAGCGAAACCAGCAATTGATCGACAATGTCCTGCTGCCCGATGATGACCTTGCCGATTTCCGACCTCATCCTCTTGTAAGCAGTCTGCAGTCCTTTGATCGCCTGAGCTTCCCGCTCGCGGATTTCGGCTTCCGAAGTTGGAAATTCGCCATTCTGATCATCAGGCAGGATGTCCTCAGGTGGCACGGCCTCATCGATTGACACAGTTACAATTCCTGGTTGGTGGTGCTGGTCTGCCGGCTGAACTATTTTCCGTCAAATGGTCGGCGGATTCCGAGAAGGCGTTTCAAAAACTGAGCCGTATACGGCGACCACAATTGTGACCAGCTACGGCCGTCTGGCGAAACCATTGGGCCATCACATTTTGACAATACACCATAAACGCGGGCGAATAACGCCTGGCGGGATGAATTCAGAAACAGGAGAATGCAAATGCTTCCAGGTATCAAGTTGTTTGATCTTACAGGACGTGCCGCGATTATCACTGGCGGCTCGAAAGGGCTGGGAGCGGCGATGGCAGAAGGGCTGGCGTCTGCCGGAGCAAACGTGCTGCTGGTCAGTCGGAATCTTGATGAAGCTCAAGCGGCGGCTGATGAAATTGCGTCGGGTTATGGAGTCAAAGCAGTGGCCATCGCTGCCGACGTGTCAAATCCGGAGGACGTTGATGCAATGGTTACGAAAGCGATCGACGAGTTCGGCCAGATCGACATCCTTTTCAACAACGCCGGCATCAACATTCGCGGCCCGATCGACGAGCTGTCGTATGAAGAGTTCCGGAAAG
>CALGTK010000458.1 GCA_937904325.1 uncultured Planctomyces sp. | reverse complement strand
GCTCGATTTGATGGCGGCTATTCAAGCTTCCTTCTGGCATTAACGGGGGCGTTTGCGGTCCGGCAGTTTCTCGAACAACGCGAAACGGCGCAGGCGGATTCGGTCCAAAGTGAGGCAGAGGTCGTCACGATTCCGGTAGCAGTGACAGATCTGGATCAGGGGCGGATTATTCGTGAGTCAGATTTTGCTCCGATAAGTATGTCGCGTGAAGGGTTCTCAAAATCAAAGTTTGCGGGGGCAACCTTTATCGACAACGTGGATCATTTGACAGGTCGTGTCCTTCGGGAATCGGTGAAGTCGGGAAGCACTGTTGGGCCTGTCCAACTGTATTCCGAAGGGACCGGTCCGATGGTCACGGAGAAACTCCCAGCTGGAATGCGTGCAGTGACGGTTAAGGTTAATGGCTCGGGTTTCGCAGATGGGTTTGCTTCGCCGGGAACTTTTGTCGACGTGCTGTTTCGGTCCACGCCGTCGGAATCAGGTTCAAGCAATATTGTCGAAACGACGATTACCGCGTTAACTGAAATTGAAGTGTTGGCAGTCGATGTAACGCGTTATCCAACGAGCCAGCCTGAGATCGCAAAGAGTGCTGCAGGAACACAGACAGAGGAAGCTCGCGTAACATTTGCTGTACTGCCGTCCGAAGCGACGATGCTTAAAGCTCTTGAAGATCGTGGTGAGATTTCGCTGGCGCTTCGGTCGCTGCTGGAGGCACCCGAGGTAACTGTGAAGGCTGGTCAGAAAGATGAATTGCAGGAACGGCATGCTCAGACGATTCAGGAAATTCTTGAAGGTGTGAAGGCTACACCAGTTGCCATCGCATCAACTGAATTGGTTGAAGGAAGAGTTATACGGGCGAGTGATATCCGGTTGATCGACGGAGACAAGATTGATTCAGAACCAGATAATACCACGACTTATACGGATATCGAGGGGCTGGTCGGACGCGTGTTGAGGTCCGATGTTGCTCCGGGGCAAGTCATGACTGCTGGATTGTTATATCCGGAAGGTGTTGGGTCCGGTGTTGCCGACCGATTGGCCCCTGGCTTTCGTGCCGTGACAGTAAGGATGGATGAAGCATCGCTAGTAAACAGTTTTGTCTCGCCAGGTACGCACGTTGATGTCTTTTTCCGTGCAGAGGCGATCGAAGATTACCCCGAGACGAGTTTGCGCGTTCTAGAGGGGTTACAGGTACTTGCCATTGAAGATCGAGTTTCCGCTGGAGCTGGAGCAGATGATGACCAGGAAAAACAAGGCGTACGTGTCACCATGGCTGTTCCCCTTGGTGACGTTGGGAGAATCCAGGCACTGGAAGGTCATGGGACAATGACACTTGTCGTTCGTGCAGAAAACGAACGATCAATTGGAGAAATTGCCCGCGAGCTTAAAGACACTCAGTCTGAACTGGCCAGGACAGAAAAACAGATCGCTGCCTTCGAGCAGATCAGTGAAGTTGATGGTTCGATCACCCTCAGTAAAGAGCAAAGGGAGCGACTGGTTGGCTTGCAAAATGAACGTCCACGACTGGAACGGCAGATCGACCTGTTAAACAATGAACGGGACGCGGCGACAAGTGGTTCATCACAAACGACGTTGGCCGAAGTCCTCAATCTGCCTGAGCCATCGAGGCCAGCCACACTTGAGATTTACAACGGCGGAAGCCGCGAGACGCTGGTGTTTAATTCCGGTACTCGAGTGACACCATCGGCCAGCACGGCATCACGAGGTGCGATAAAATCCGAAGATGTGAAGAGTACGAGTGTCGATAAACGAAAACCCGTAGACAATGTCAAGAACGCGGTCGGAAGCAAATCAGACGCCGATGTCGACAAAGTAACTTTGGTGAGCCCAGGTCAGAAAGTGTCCACGCTCAATCAATCGCGATGGAGTTCGAAATCGTTCAGTGTAGATAGCCGTCGAAGTGGAAATTCTATCCTGACGTCGTTCAACGAGTTCGGAAAGAGTCTCGTTGCTGGGCTGAACAAGGCTACTAAAACTAAATCACGCGTCGAAATTGTTCGAGGCGGGGTTCGAGAATAGTATTCAAATTGTTTCAGCGGCCTACAGGCAAGCAACATCACAGTTGCGGCCTCGTATTATCGAATTCTTATGCGTGGTGATTGAAAAGCTGGAACAGGGGCACTTTGCGATGAGTACGATAGCTGCAAGGCAACAGGGATTGGGGCACGCTACGTCTCAGCCGGATCCTGTTGAGCTGGAGTTCCAGCAACTGAAGGTGGCTATTCACGAGGTGCTCGTTGAGTCGCTGAACCTGTCCAGCAGTGGCATCACGAATGATTCGAGGTTCGGTGACGAGCTCAGAGTTCTTGGGAAAGAACTGTGTGATCTCAAAGGATCACATTTGAATGAAGAAACTCGTGAGCGGTTGCTGGTTGATCTGATGGATGAAGTTTTTGGCCTTGGACCGCTTGAACGACTGGTAAGAGATCCGGAAATCACGGACATTCTTGTAAACAGCCCGTTCGAAGTGCACATCGAACGGCATGGACGACTTGAATTAACGGACGTCATTTTCGCTGACGACGACCACATTCTGCGAACTGTGCAGCGAATCGCAGCAAAGGTTGGCCGGCGAGTTGATGAGACGTCGCCAATGGTTGACGCACGGCTCGAGGACGGTTCACGCATCAACGCAGTCATTCCACCGTTGGCGATTGATGGCCCACTCCTTTCGATTCGCAGATTCAGTGCAGAACCACTGAGACTCGATGCGATGATCGAGAATGGGTCGCTTAGTTCCGACATGGCGGACTTTCTGATCGGAGCGGTTGACGCTGGGATGAGCTTCCTCATTTCTGGCGGTACAGGGGCTGGAAAGACGACACTGTTGAATGCTCTGAGCGAGTTTATTTCTGAAGGTGAACGTGTTGTTACGATTGAGGATTCTGCGGAGTTGCAGTTGCAGAACAGTCATGTCGTGAGGATGGAGACACGATCGGATAACACAGAAGGAGTTGGCGCGGTCGATCAGAGGGGACTAGTCCGAAACGCCTTGCGGATGAGGCCGGATCGTATTCTTGTGGGAGAAGTCCGAGGGGCTGAGGCCTTGGATATGCTTCAGGCCATGAACTCCGGGCACGAAGGTTCGCTCAGTACTATTCATGCCAACGATACGCGTGAAGCGCTTGCAAGGTTAGAAATGATGGCCGCAATGGCCGGTTTCAATTTGCCGGTGCCCGTAGTGCGACAGTACATAGCCGCAGGGATTCGCCTGATTGTTCATGTTGCTCGGTTGAAGAGTGGGCGTCGTAAGGTTGTGCGAATCTCAGAAATAGTTGGTGTCGATGACGGAGAGTTTGTCGTCGAGGATGTATTCCGCTTTGATCGGGACGATTTTTCCGCAGTCGGCGTTGCTGAAGGAGTGTTTAAATCAACCGGGTACCTACCGCGTTGCAGGTCACGGATGAAAGCTGCAGGTGTAGACGTTTCAGATTGCTGGTTCAGCAGTTCCACCCAGGCAACGGAGTAGAGCGAGTGACGATTCTGGTCATCACATCTATAGTCTTTGCGTCTTTGCTGGCCCTGTTCGTGGCCATCGGCATGGTAATTCGTGACATGAGGCTTGCAACCGCTTCTGGTGCGGCGCCAGTCAGTATCAGACGGACTTCGCCGGTCACTGATTCTGAACCTGCTCAGTCATTTATGCAAAAGCTCAGCGTTGGGTTTGATCAGTTAATTCAGGAGAGTGGCACCGGCATGAGTTCTTATGCCGGACTGCTTTTGATGGTGATGTCCGGCTCTCTTATTGGTGGGGGATTGTTCGTGTTTGAGAATAATCCAGTTCCGGCATTGTTGGCAGCGTTGGTAGGGATGTTGGTTCCGCTGGTAATAATTGCCTTCGTTCGTCGCCGCCGATTGACGCAGATTGAAGAACAGATTCCTGAAGCGCTGTCATTAATGGCCCGTGCCGTCCATGCAGGCGAAACGCTTGAGCAGGCGGTGTCTCTGGCAGGTGAAGATACACCAGAACCACTGGGGCCTGAACTTCGGGTTTGTGCAAATCAGATATCGCTGGGAGTATCAGTTTCTCGGGCGATGGAGTCGCTGGGACGCCGTGTTCGTACTTCAGATGCACGAACACTCGCTACAACACTCGCAGTGCATCGCCATTCTGGGGGCAATCTGGCTTCGACCCTTGAGCATCTTGCAGGCGTTGTAAGAGATCGATCCAGTCATCGCCGGCAACTGCGGTCAGCCACTTCCGCCGGGAGATTGTCAGCACAGTTTATCGGTGCTGCGGGCCCTCTGCTTTTCATATTCCTGTACGTATTTAATCGGGCTCACTTAACGCCGCTGTTGGAGTTGCCTCTGGGGAATGTTCTTCTGCTAGCTGCTGCTGTGCTGGAGATCGTGGGTCTGTTGTGGCTCGTTCAGATGCTTCGCGGGCAAAACCGCTAACGGGGAATTCTTTGATGGTCGTTAATCTCCTGACGGGTCTGGCTTTTCTGTTTGCTCTATTCGTCTTCTTTGCAATTGGGAACCTGTTTGTTGGGTTACTCAGGAGGAGACGAAAACCAGCAGATCACGCTGCAGGATCATTGATGATCCATGTGCTAGCCGGTTCAATTCCACAGTTGGCAAGCGAAGTTGAGGCAATTGGATTTGACCTTAGACGTGGCGGAGACTACCGCAAGGATGCCCAGGTTCAATTTCTGGCGCTCAGGAACGCGGTCATTGTTCTGACGTTGCTGCTGACATTAACAGCGTCAGCATTGTCCCTGGACGATCCTCTACTGCTCCGAATGTTTGTGGTTACAGGCTCGCTGTTGGCAATTCTTGCATACGGGTTTCCTCGGATTCTGCTTGGATGGAGAGCCAGTAAACGCGTTGCTCAAATTCAGGACGCTCTGCCTGAATGCCTTGATATGATCGCCATGTCTCTCACTGGTGGGGTCGCCTTGCGAGACTCACTGAATCATGTGGCTGTTGAAGCCAGAAAAAGCAACCCGGCCATTGCGATTGAGCTTGAGCTTATCGGGCGGCAGGCGACTGCCGGCTCAATGGGACAAGCTCTGAAGCACTTTGCAGAGAGAATCGACGTACCGGATGTGAAATCTCTTGCGTCCATTATTTCGCAAACGGAAAAACTCGGAACGAACGTTGCTAGAGCGATGCGAGACTACTCCGAAACTGTTAGGACATCACATCGACGCCGAGTGGAAGAGAAGGCGAACCGGCTTACTGTCCAGATCATGCTCCCTGTTATCTTTTGTCTGAGCCCACCAGTGTATTTGTTGCTGTGTGGCCCCCCCGTTCTGGAGTTGGTTGAGCATTTTAAAGGACGGAATTTCACCACCGATGCGCAACAATCGGTCGACAACATGGACGAGACTCTGTAGCGACGTGTTGGCTAACAGCGTCGTGGTGTTGTCAAACTGCTAGCCTCGACTATCGCCATCATGCGAGGGTATTGGGTATCGCCCACTTCCTGCGGGCACTGACTTTTCCACCGAGTTTCTGTGGCGTTTGGTGTGGGAAAAGGTAGTCGTTCCTGGGGTTGTAGCGCACGCTGGACAGGGCTTCGGAGAAGGTGATTGACTGCTTACTGTCCATTACCGGTAAACACAGTTTTCGCTGAGGAAAACAGCGCATCAAGGTGGCCGGTAATCCCCGCATGAGCTGCGGATGAGTCTTGTAGACGACACCTGCTTTGCGGCTTTCTTCCGGTGTTTGATACAGAGCGATTAACATTGGAAATACCCTGGTCCTTGTCGCACCGGTCACCTGAACCCGCAATGCCAACACGACGCATTTGTGTTCCCAGCGATAAACCTGATGTTGATGGCTCGATCGCACGGCATCACGATGACAGCCTTTACCATAGGCATGCTCGCCGCGATGCTGACTGACCGTGTCGTCACCAGTCAGTTTTAGAACGCCTTCTACTGCGAAACGATCCATAACGGCTGCGGCAAGTCGTTTCGCCAGCGAGTGGTTCGACCAGCGGCGATCGGAAAACTCACAATGTTAAGAACTGAAGTGCCGGGATAACCGCTCATCCGACCAACGGATCAATCGTCAGTGCGTCCGCCGATCACGCACCATTACCGCTGCTGTCAACAGGCTCGAAAACCGTTTTCCATACGAAAGATGTAAAGTCCGCGAGTAGTGGGTCGAGAACGTTCGGAGGGGTTCGTTCGAGTCTCCGCTCCGCCACACCGAAATCCAACTGGATCGTCGCCTTCCTGGCAGTAGTCGGATGGATTCCTGGATCCATACTCAGTCTGTTCGGAGAAGCCTTCCGGGCACACGACGTTTGGTGCTGGTGTCGCTGTGCCTGGAGCGTTTCGTTTTTCTTCGCACGCCCTAAGATTTGCGGAATCTCAAGGGAATTATGAAGAAGTCGTTGATGCTTTCACGGTTAGAAGTTCGTAGAAGCATCGAAGCTGTATCCGCTAATTTGTTTAAGGCATTATCGCTATGCGTCATCGATGGATTGTTATGTGGCTGCTGCTGTTGATCTCTGCGTCGCGATTGTCTGATGCGGCCCAACGTCCAAACATTGTTTTCATCTTCACGG
>CALGTK010000457.1 GCA_937904325.1 uncultured Planctomyces sp. | reverse complement strand
GTCGCTCCGTCCTGCGTGAACACTTCGAACGTCGTACTGTCGATCGTTACATCAGCACCCTGAGTCCATCCATCAACTCCATCAGCAATGCCATTGATGGTGTCGTCTGAGTCTCGAAGGACGGTCAGTGTGTGTGCGTCATTCGTTGCGAATGGTGACGAGCTGGCAGATGTGGTGCCGGCGCCGGTAATGGCAATCACGGTTGCCAGATCGAGAGTCAGCGTCTGAGTTGCGGCATCTTCGAGATCGATGACTTCGATGTCGTTGATGCGGTTACCGGGAATCGCCGTCAGATCGATCGTTGCGCCGCTGAACGATGCATCGCCAGTCAGGGTGTCGACTCCGGTTCCACCGTCGAATCGTGGCACGCTTGAGAAGTTGGTGAGGTTTGCGGCGAGGATGTCGTCGCCCGAACCGCCTATTAAGACATCAGAACCACCATCGGCATTCAGCGTGTCGTTGCCGCGTCCGCCGACGAGGATGTCGGCCGCACTGTTCCCCTGCGTTGCCGTCAACGTTCCTGCAGCCGCGCCGTCGATCTGCTGTCGTCCGTTGCCAAGCTCGCCGTCGCCAGGAACGCCGTCGTTCAGGTCAAAGTCTTCCCCGAGGAAGAATGTGACTGTTCCTCTCGGGTCGCGTGGTTCTCCGATGAGCACTTCGTCGAAACCGTCTCCGTCAAGGTCGCCGGCAATCGCGACTGTCTGGCCGGCATAGTTGCCGCTCGTCCCTTTCAGCGAAAATCCATTGACACCATCAAGGGCGTCGAGGTTAGCGGGTTGAGTAATACTGCTCTTCCCGAAGAGCACATAAGCGGCTCCGTTATAGGCATCAATGGACGGCGAGGATGCTGTTGTCGTTGGCGCCCCTACAACGACATCGTCAAACCCGTCACCGTTGATGTCGCCATTGATGCTGACTGACGTTCCCGCAACGTCGTAAGCCGCTCCGCCGTTCAGGATGAAACCGTCAGAGCCAGTCAATGACTCCAGTGCAAGCGTGCCACCGGTACCCAGGTTAGTCTTTCCGAACACGACATAAGCTCGTCCCGCGGCACTACCGTACCCGTATCCGTCGCCAGGAGCACCAATTACAAGGTCATCAATACCGTCGCCGTTGACGTCGCCGCCACTGCCAACTGAACTGCCGGTTCTGGCCTGTTGATTTTCCAGTCCGGTCGCCGCAAAACCAGTACTACTGCTACCGGTGAGCGATGTGGCTTGAATCGTCGCCGTACCGCTGAAACTGGAGCGGCCGAAAATAACGTAAACTTCTCCGTCGTATTCTTCCGCGGAATTTCGGTATTTGTTCTGGCCAGGAGCACCAACGACAAGATCATCGAAGCCATCGCCGTTGACATCGCCTTCAAGACTCACTGCTGCACCAATATATGCCAGGCGGCTATCGTAGCCTCGGGCCGAATCGGTAAAGGTGAAACCTGTTGTGCCATTAAGGTCGGTCACATCGAGGTTCGCAAAGCCGTTCTCTTTCCCAAACACGACATATGCGGCTCCAACAACGGTCGAGCTAATGACGGTTTGTGGTGCACCGAAGACAACATCATCGAATCCGTCGCCGTTGATATCACCGCCAGTGGATATTGAATCTCGAGTATTGAACGTGCTGTTCTTGAAGCCCGTCAGTCGGAAACCTACAGAGTCACTGGCCCCTGTATCGATATCGCTGAGCTCGACGTCCGTGTTGTTTGCTTTTCCGAAGATCACATACGAAGACGATAGAGAAACCTGATCCTCGGTGTATCTCGAGTAGTTGGGACTCGCGACAACGAGATCGTCAAAACCATCACCATTGATGTCTCCACCGCCAGACACGGCAGTTCCGGTATCGCTGCGGTCACTGCCAAGAATCCTGAACCCGTCAGTAGATTGAAGGTTGTTGAGGTCCGGTGGCGGGCTGAATCCCGTCGACTTGCCAAACAGAACATATGCAACACCAGAAGCATTGTCGACGAAAGCTCCGTTCATATCTAAAGCGTCGTCGTTCTGGTAATAGGCCCCGATAATTACGTCGCCAAAGCCATCGCCGTTAACATCGCCCGCCGCGCGCATTGAGTTACCGAAGCCATCAGCGTGTGGAGCGGGCTCGCCATCGACCTGAAAACCAGTGGCCCCGGAAACGTCGGTCAGAAGAATGTCTGCTGCACTGAGCAGAGTCCTTTTCTCAAGTGTCTCGGGCTGACTCGAAATGTCTGCGCTGGTGCAACCGCTCGCCCCCTGACGACGGGTTGGGCGAGACGGCGCGCAGAAACTAGGTCGAGATGTAGATAGACGCATCAGCCAGTCGGTCAGCAGCATGATTGGTGACTCCAAACGACAGACATCCAGGGCGGAGTTTCTTGCGGCCAGGTCGGTCGCTACTCGAAATCTTTGTGGAATTGAGCTACCGATGCTCCAGACCACGGAAGTTGAGGATTTAATTTTGTGAGATTCAGTTTTGAAATCAGATAAACATTTCGACGTAGATTCGAGGCTCATAACGATGTCGGAAACCTGGTCCGCACATTCGTGCGAAATAAGTTGGACGGTCGGTGATCTGAAAGGTTCCCGAATCTATAAATCAGGTCAAATTCATCTCATCGATCGAAGTTGTGTCTCATTCACGACGGTCTGAGTCGCAATCGACTAACCTCAGGCAGCGTGCGTAACACAGCCGCGTCCATGCACGATAAAGAACTGCAAAATCCATCGTTATGCAGTCCCGTTAGCAGCTCGGGTGCACCATGCGGCTTGAGTGCTAACAACTCCGGCCTGGTACTCATTGCGGTGCTGTCTACCATCAGTGTCCAGTTTCGCGTGGGGAACGCGCCGACCATCCTTGAGTTCAGTCGCTCAACTGTTGAAACAGCTTGTCTGATTGTGCTCACAATTCTCCATCCGGCCCGATGGAGAGTGTTCGCCGAATTTCGTCCGTTTTGAATCCGATCATCATCGGCCGGACTGTTCCCGGTAACGTGATGACGTCGTAAAGTTCTTCAACAATTCCTTCGATTCTCAGCCAGTGAACGATGTCTCCGGAACGAAGATCGATGATCTGCAATCCGCATCGGGCATCGGCGTCCCGCTTCGTCAATTCTTCGTCAAGTGCCAGCCCGGAAAATGTCTTGTTATGGCGCGGTCGCGATAGTCCAACGATCGCATAATCACCGACAAACGCCATACCCCGCTGGTAGCCGGGGCAGAACGTTACCGGTTCAAACTTTTGCTTTTCGAAATCGATGTAACCGAAGTACCCATTTCCGGAATCCAGCACCCAAAGGCGATCCTGATACCACCTCGGCGAATGCGGCATCGACAACCCTTCAACTACGATCTCATTTGTTTCAACGTCGACAATGCACCCGCCATCGCGCCTGCGATCCCGCCATCCATCATTTACGTCTGATTGGCTGACTGCCGAGACCCATTTGGGACGACCATCCTGCATGGCCATTCCGTTCAGATGGCAACGATCTTCGGCGGCAAGACGACTGATGAACGGCGGCTTCCACAGCGGTCTAAAGCTGTGAGTATCGCTCATCGTTGACAGACAACCGAACAACGTATTGACAAATACGACGCGCCCACTTGATTCGACGGCAACATCGTGAACATCAATGTCTCCCGTGGTGTAACCGATCTGGGGAACGTACAGCCGGTCGTACCCGTCTGCCGACTGCCCCGGCTCGAGAGCGTTTTCAAACCTCCAAAGCTGGTAAAGGGAACTCATCCAGAGCGTCTGCCCGTCGTTGTCCGAGCAAAGCCCCATGCATCTATTAAATGTACGTTCAAAGACCGAAAGCTTGTCCCCAGGCTTGACGCCAATCAGGAACACCTTGCCGGTTTGATAAGTGGTGAATCCGAGACTGACCTTATTGTCAGCCATCCAGTTTGTAAGTTGTCGTGACCCGCTGATTTCGAGTCGAGGTTCCGTCGCTGGCTCCTTGCCGGCCGCAACCTGAGATTCGGTTGTCATTACAATTATCTTGTGAGAGGACCGTGCTTGACACGGATTAACTCAAGGAGAACTCCATCCGACCAGAACTGTTTGCTTGTCTTGACTTCTCCGCCCGGGAACACAATCCGAACGCATATCATCACGAAATGTGAATGCTCACACGTTTCAGTTCCTACGTTGTTCGTGCTCGCCCCTATCTTCCGTAATCGGACTTAACGCTAGTCAGTGGCCATACCCGTTGCAATTCAATTGGGAAAGCATGCGGGTTCCACCAATGCCTGCGGAATTGCCGGCTCATGACAATTGATCCATCAGTCAGGTGCAGCTATTACCATTCGTCTTGTCAGCATCGCCGTAACGACTCCGAAAGTCTCGATAATTCATCTAATCTGTTTCGTTCAGAGTGATAAGAAAAATCGGCCGCGATACCAATCCTATCAGTCGAGCATCTTCAGATCATCGTTCGTGCCAGATAACGTCTGTGAAGATTACGTTCTAAATCACCAGTCATAACGACTGGCTGTATTTTTCCTGAAAGTCAGGTGATCGCTGCTGGGTCAGACATGACACATAAACAGCGCAACGCAGTCGCAGGCGAGTGGCATCAACCGTTGTTGATCGGTGTTCGCCGTTTGAACACGTAGCTGCGGTTCAAATTGTGGCAAACATTCCTGATTGCGGTGCCCTGATCGCCTGTCGCTATTGAATCACAAAGAGCGATCCGCCGCGGGAACTTTGTCTTTCGCTGTTTCAGGGGGCCGTTTGAATTGCATCAAGCAGGGGCGGCCTGCCAACATGCCCGAACCAATCATTCGCGGCAACCACGGAACCATCATGTACGATCGACTTGTCCTGCTCAGCGGACGCGCCCACCGCGGCCTCGCTGCCGAAATTGCTCAGCATCTTGGTCTCGACCTTGGAGCCGTTCAGTTAGCTGATTTCCCCGACGGAGAAATCAGCTGCAAGCTGGACGAAAACATCCGAGGCCGGGATGTATTTCTGATTCAGCCGACCGGACCGCCGGTTGACAAGAATCTGATGGAGTTGCTGATCATGATCGACGCCTGCGCGAGAGCCAGCGCTGAACGCATCACGGCAGTCATTCCTTACTACGGATACGCTCGACAGGATCGGAAAGATTCAGGCCGAGTTCCGATCACGGCAAAACTTGTCGCCAACCTCATTACGAAAGCCGGAGCTGACCGAGTGGTGACAATCGACCTCCACGCCGCACAGATTCAGGGCTTCTTCGATGTGCCGGTCGACCATCTATACGCAGCCGGCACGACAGACGAGTATTTCCGCTCGCTGAAAATTCCGCCGGAAGACCTCGTCATTGTCAGCCCTGACGAAGGAAGTATTAAGAGGTCTCTGAAGCACGTTTCGAATCTCGGCGGGCAGTTTGCGATTGTTGACAAACGTCGCTCCAGTGCCACTGAGACTCGGCAGGCCAACATCATCGGCGGCCCAATCGAAGGCAAGGTGGCGTTGTTATTTGACGATATGATTTCAACGGCAGGCTCAATCGTCGGTGCGGCACAGGTTGCCAAAGATCTGGGCGCTCGAGAAATCTACGTCAGTGCAACGCACGCTGTGTTTTGCGGATCGGCTATTGAGAAGCTGAGTAACGCTCCGATCACTGAAGTTGTCGTCACGAACACATTGCCGATCACTCCTGAGCGACAGTTTGACAATCTACGAGTCGTATCCATCGCTCCGCTGCTGGGCGAAGCAATTCGCAGAATTCATCGAGCCGAATCTGTCAGCGGACTGTTTTCCTGAGCGAGTATCCTTGACAGGCTTGGGAAAATATTCCGAAAGCCATGTATCCGACGCACCGGAACTACCCAGACACGAATAAATGCATGCAAGAACGGACCGACGAAGCTCGCCCGTTTCACCTCAGCGGGCCGCTGCGCGCGGTCACTGAAGCTGCTTGTTCGCGTCCAGGTTTGACTCTGGCGGTAACGGCGTTGTCGGTAATCGCCGCCGTCTTGATCACCGTTTTCTTCATCGATTTTCGGACACAGCGTTCTGACCTGATCGATCCAACTGCCGACTTCCACCAGCGCTGGACCAGCTTCACCGAATCGTTCGGTGACAGCTCTGACCTTGTCGTTGTCGCCGAGGGCCGACGTCCTGACGCCATTAAAGCGGTGATGGAGGACCTTGGGAACCGGCTGGCGGCAGAGCCAGACCTGTTCGATCAGGTTCTCTTCAAAGTTGAGACAGGCAGCCTGAAGCGGAAGGGGCTGCAATATCTAAGCCCGACCCAACTTGAGCAGGGTCTGAAGCATCTTGAAGAGTTTCGGCCAATTCTCAACGGTGGCTGGAATCGTTTGCGGATCGACCTGTTCGCAACGTCGCTCCTGTTCCAGGTCAATGACTTGTCTCGAAAACTCGCGGCAAGTTCTGATGTATCAGTTGCGGCAGATCCTTTAACTCCGATGGAGACTGCGAACGCCGAACGGAAACTGATCGGAATTCTGAGTCAGACTGAACGGCTGGCAGCGAGCATTGATCACTTTGCGGCGCGAGGCAAGTTCATCAGTCCCTGGCCGCAGGTTCTTTCCGTCGACCCTGAACTCCAACGTGAAAGTGGCGACGTCGTTTATTTGATGAATGAATCCGGAACGATCGGGTTTCTGAAAGCTCGCCCTGTACACCGCGAAGGCGACTTCAACGGTGCGACGAAGTCGATCGATCGACTCCGAGCGTTAATTGCCAACGTCCGCCCACAGCATCCGGAAGTTAACATCGGCCTGACAGGAATTCCGGTGCTTGAAAATGACGAAATGCGTCGTTCCCAGAATGACATGATTCGCGCGTCACTTCTGTCATTCGTGTTTGTGGGGATCCTTCTGCTGGTCGGATTTCGAGGCTGGAAGCATCCGTTTCTGGCGAT
This sequence comes from uncultured Planctomyces sp., assembly GCA_937904325.1. Taxonomy (GTDB): domain Bacteria; phylum Planctomycetota; class Planctomycetia; order Planctomycetales; family Planctomycetaceae; genus JABMPE01. Next base: position 60,711 of record CALGTK010000457.1, on the reverse strand, counting down.
GGTGATGCTGGCGGTCGGGATGTGCTGGACCTTCGGCTTCACTACTTTGGCGATCGGACATCTCAATATTCTGTCCGTGTCCTTTGCTGCAATTCTGATCGGTTTGGGGATCGACTTCGCAATCCACTACCTGGCCCGATACCTCGAACTAAGGCATCACGGCGATGATCTCGGACCAGCCTTGTTGTCCAGTTCGGCAAGCGTTGGAGTTGGAATCGTTACCGCCGCAGTCACCACGTCGCTCGCTTTCTACTGCGCATCCTTTACGGAGTTTCTGGGCGTTGCAGAACTGGGTCTGATTGCTGGCAGCGGAGTTCTGATCTGTACCGCGGCCACGTTCCTCGTTCTGCCAGCCCTCGTAACCGTCGCTGATCGAGGTTTGAAACATCAGGCACTGCCGACTCCGTTTCAGGGCGACGCATTCCGAATGGTTATTCATCGATTCCCATGTCTTGTGGCTATCGCTTCTCTGGTGGCAATTGCGGCAGTAGGGCGCCAAGGAATCACCTTTCGCGATGGCCGTCTGCAATCGGCAGTTGGTTACGACTACAACCTGCTGAATCTGCAGGCCGACGGGCTGGAGTCTGTTGAAATTCAACGTCGAATATTTGACAGAAGCAACGAGGGCAATCGCGCAGGCAAGGACTCGCTCCTCTTTGCAGTTTCTGTGGCGAGAAATGCGAGAGAAGCTCGGCAGCTCAAGGCGAAATTTGAAAAGCTGGTATCAGTCGATCATGTCGAAGAACTTGCCACCCGGCTACCAGAGTTTCCGCCCGAGCAAACGCAGTTGCTGATCCAGGGTTTCAATGCTCAACTTGCGCGACTGCCGACCGAGATGCCACCTCCACCGCTGATCAATCCAAACCTGGTAGGCCGGATGTTCGAGCAAATTTTTACTCGAACCAGCGAAATGGGTCGCCCACAGGCAAAAGCAACAGCGGCCTCGATCGACCGTCTGCTGGACTCACTGGACCCACTCGAGTTGGAAGAACAACTGACGGTTCTTTCCGAGTACCAGCAGCGACTCACTGCATCGTTGCTCACGCAAATGACGTTGCTGGCAGAGTCTGCGGATACAGATCCAGTTACAATCAAAGACCTTCCTTCGGCGTTGGCGTCTCGGTTTGTCAGCAGCGACGGTCGATGGCTTCTGCAGGTCTATCCGAAAAAACCAATCTGGGATATCGACCCTCTGCGGGATTTTGTCAATGACGTAAGAACTGTCGATCCTGAAGTGACAGGCACCCCGTTGCAGAATTACGAAGCGTCTCAACAGATCATGCAGAGTTATCAGCACGCCGCGGTCTACGCACTGGTCATTGTAACCTTCGTGCTGCTGGTCAATTTCCTGGGACCAGATGGCGCCCTTAAGACGCTGCTGCCTGCTTTCATCATTACTGGCTGCGTGGCGGTTGCTCAGTTTTTAAAAACGGAAGACGTCAACTGGTGGATCGTACTCGCGTCGTTTATGACCTTGATGTTGTCGATATCGTTCGTGCTGAATTTTCGCAGTATCCTGTTCACAATGCTCGCTTTGGTGCCACCGGTTCTGGGTGGTGTGCTTTCCTATGGCGTTCTGGCGGCACTGGACATCAGTTTTAATCCGGCGAACCTGATTCTGCTTCCATTGATTCTTGGAATCGGAGTCGACGACGGAGTCCACGTGCTGCACGACTTCCATTCGCAGCCAGGCTCTTACCGAATTTCGCCGAGTACGATGAATGCGATTGTGCTGACATCTCTCACATCGATGATCGGCTTTGGCAGCATGATGATCGCTGCACACCGAGGCCTTTACAGCGTCGGACTTGTGCTCGTTATTGGCGTCGGCAGTTGCCTGTTTGTCTCGCTTGTTCCGCTGCCGGCCATCCTGACGATTCTTCGGCGAATGCGCACAAGTTGCCGGAAGACGCTGTGAAAAGCCTCAACGACATTAGCCGTCTCCAGTTGCGCGGCAGGTTCACAATATCCGCCAACTGATTCAGACGTTTCATCAAACGCGGTCAGTCGGCCTGGGCCGCTTCGAATTTGGATTCGACCCAGCGAGTCGCGAGGCGGATGGCGGCTTCGGCGATTGTGGGTGCCGATTCTGTTTTCAGCCAGACGTGGCCGAAGGAACCTGCCGGGATTCTGGCGGCGACGTCAGAGGAAATGTCGATAACGGCAGTGACTCGGGGATCGCTCAGTACGACTTCCGAACCTGACTCTAAGTCAGAGTTCGCTTTCACGGCCAACGGCCCACCGGCTGGCGCGGTAAGCGATTCGTGGAGTGGAGTTCGAGTCGCTTCGGGTAAAATGCGGCGGACGGTCCCTTTAGTGATTCCGACAGAACGAAGTCGGACATCAATCGAGGTTTTCCCATCAGCCTGTTTCGTGGCTGTATCCAACCAGCGAGCATCGTCCTGCGAAATACTGACTCGCAGCTCCTTGAGAGAGTCATCGCCGATTGTGATCAGTTCGGTATCCGGCTTAGCGTACGTATCAATGACCCAGACGAGCGATCGAGACATGAATCGGCCGGCGACTGGAGCTCGCACCGTCAGCTGATCGGCCTGTTGCTGTTTCTCGGTCAAACGCTTCAGCAACGACGAGTGGTTTTTCGTTGCCACCTGGACGGAAGCCGTTTCGTGCTAACGGATGAACTGACTCCGACGAATGTCGGATTGCTGAATCGCCACTCGAATGTCGGCGACTTCGTTGGCCAGTTCTTCGTTTTCAAGTTCGATCAGCAGTTGTCCCTGCGAAACTCTTTCGCCATCGGCGACCTGAATGTTCCGGACAAAGCACGGAGTCTCAGCTCGGACAACGGCCAGGTCCCAGTGATTAATAATACCCGGCGCGGTTGCCCCCGCCGGCCACGGAACCAGAAACAGGAACGCTCCCAAAACAGCAGTGACGGCAGAACTCAGCACGATTGCCTGCAGCGATTCTTGCGGATCGAGTCGTGCACGGTGCCAGATTTTTCGCGTCAGTTGAAGAATCGGCTGACCGAACCACAGCAGCACTCCGGCCGCCGCAGCAACCATCCCGGCTCCGTGAAACATCATCGACGCTGAAATCAGCAACCCAACACAAATGAGCATCCGCCAGACAAAAGCTGCCGCGCCGTAGCTGGCCGGTAACAACGCGTCCTGCCGCGAACTTCGCACACTGTCAGTCTTTGATCCGAAGAAAACACGGTTTGCGATTCGCTGAAGATGCAGCGAACTGTTCGTGTACAGGTTCGGTCGATCCAGCAGGTCGGACAGTATGTAGTACCCGTCGAACTTCATTAGTGGGTTGGCGTTGAAGACGAACGTTGTAACGCTTGTCGACCAGATCAGATTGACCAGATGATGCGACAACAACGGCGAGCCGGTCACTGTTCCAGCAATAGCGGCCAACGCGGCGACCGTCAGTTCGACATAGATTCCTGCAGCGGCCGTCTGAATGCGTTGCCACCGGGATGGGAAGCTCAGTGAGGACGTCACGTCCACGTAGGCAACCGGGGCGAGCAGGATAAAATGATTCCCGAGTCACGGACTTTCCCACCGTGTCGTCGGCAGGCGACAGTGTGAGACAGTTCGTGGATAATCTTCAGGGATACCCAGGAAACTCCCAGCCATAGCCAGTTAGATCGGTGTAGAACCGTTGGCCAGGAAGATTCGAAGCGAGTCCAATTGCTGGTAATCGCGATCGCCGCCGCCAGCCAGATCAACGACGAAGCGATGGTCGCCGCCCATGAGTGCAGCCAGCATGTCAACGGCAACAGTTTACTGATGAGACCGTCGGGTTTTCCGAACGGCAGCTTCAACCAGAACGGATTGAGGCGTTCGACGAGCGTTGTCATGCGCTTCCCAGATACGCGTCTTGCCGGCATCTGTCAGGATGATTGAGCCCATGCCAGAGTCGACGTGAAAGTCATGACCTGCCGGCAGATCGTTAGCCAGATTCAACGCCGCGAGGTGAGCTTCCGCGTCTGTTGCAAGACCGTCCGGCTAGCCGCACAGCAGAAGTGGAGAACCGGCATGATCGATCAGGACGTTGTCAATTTCATCGACGATCGCTACTGAAAGTCCGCGTTGGAAAGTCGGTTGCAGAACCTGCTCGTGACCTCGAAGAAGTCCCAGGAGATCTGCTCCAAGCCGCGTTTCCGGTGTCTGCCGAAGTGTGATCTGGTCACGCTGATAATCAAATCCAAATTCGGCACCGGCGCCGTAGGTGATGTCGCAGCGGTAGGCAGCCGCTTTGTCAGCGGGTTCCTGTTGCGTACGAATGTCTGCACATGAAGTATCGATAAACTCGAACAACGGCTGTAATTGCTCACAGTCGCGATGCGAGAGATACTCGTTTGAAGTGTTGACGTGAACGCCACGGCCTGACAGCGAATGAATGAAAGCAGGAATTGCGGCCGTAAACGTCTTCCCCTCGCCAGTTGCCATCTCAGCGACAGAGCCTCGGGCCATCGCGAGGCCAGCCAGCAGCTGCACATCGTCAAGACCGTGACCGAGTGTTTGTCTTGCAGCCACACAAGCAAGGCTACACGCTTCCGTCAGGACATCAGCAGACAACCAGTCTGGTTTCCGTTGAAAGCGGCGGGCCCTCAGTTCGTCGGCACGATCTTTCAGCTTCTGATGGCTGGCATTTCCAGGTTCGGCTTCCATACGACGAATGGCCGTCACGAGTACACGTCAGATCGAGCCGAACTTGCGGCCCTTCGAACCTGGCGACTCTTCGTTGTGAATCCGATCATGCTCTTGTGCTGAATCCAGAGTTGATTGTTCGGTAACAGCCGGAGCAGGTTCGCAAATTCGGAACGATGAGTTTTCGGGCTGCACTCACAGTTGCGATCTGGCGGGCACTGACAGAGGAGCGGGTCCCGGCAATGGAATGATTGACGGCTGGCCCAGCGAGGTTTTCGACGGTTGAGGCGTTGTTGCACGTGGAGCGGCCGACGTTTGAGGTGCCGAAAGCACCGGCACGGGGGGAGTCAGTTTTGCATTTGCCGGAAGTGTCGCTGGCAACGCTGGGCGTTGGCCAGCCGGGTGGGGCGGTGGCAGAGCAAGCCCTCGCGGCGCCGGAGTCATGAACGAGACTGGTGAGTTGCCACAGTCGCAACTCAATAGAATCCCGGAGGCTCGCTTCACGCGAACCACTGAGAGAACGTACGCCACCTGAGCTTCGACGAAATCCTGTTCTTCCACCGCGACGCGTTCCTGAGCGTCAAGCAGATCTTCCAGCAGGAAACTTGTCGTCTGGTCGTTGCCTGGCAACAGACGCCAGCGTTCCAGCAAGTAGTTGGCTTCGGTGTCCGCAGCAATCATCGACTGGAAGCGGCTGAGCATTTCCTGATACGACGTTTCAAATTCTCGCACCGCCAGTTCGACTTCCGACATGCTGGATTCAACTGAGGCTTCGAACTCTTTCAGAGTCTTTGCCACTTCCCATTCGCGTTTGGCGTATCGTGCCCTGGCCGCTCGGTTCCCGAGCGGATATTGGAGCATCAGGCCAACCGAGTAGCCGGGTCGTCCATCTCGAAACTGGTTTGTCCAGGCCGTGTCGATCTGACTCTTGCCTCGTAAACCCGCAACATAGGTGCCAAGTACGAAGTCAAGTTTTGGTAGAAGTTCATTCTTCGAGACTTCGAGACGAATTGCTGTTTCTTTCATTTGAGTAATGGCACGTCGAACGTCCGGACGGTTTTGCAGCGCGGTTTCCACTGACCCTCGCATTGACACAGTCAGGTGTTCTGACATCGGAGCTTCAACCGGCAACAACTCAACAACGGTGCTATGTTTCAAACCGGGCGAGTTCACCAGTAACCGGAGCCGTGATTCGGAATTGCGAACTTCCATGTCTGCCCGTGCGATTTCTGACCGACGACTGGCAATTGCCGCGCGAGCACGCAGCACTTGTCGTTTGACGGAGTCGATGCCCCGCCGTGCCGTAAGCTTTTGCTCGACGTCGATCGCCCTCCGGAGAAGACGTTCTTTCTGCAGGCGAACAGCGCGGGCCCGATAGAGATTCCAGTAGGTCGTGTAAACTTCCAGCAGATGATCCTGCAGGTTGTCCTGCAAATCATCTTCTGAAATCTGATAATCCAGCATTGCCAGAATCGTGCGACTCTCGTTGTATGTCTGCCCCGCTCCTCGCAGCAGTGGCTGTGTGAAGTTTAATTCGATCCGCGACGTTCCCTGATCTCGAGGTGTGAAGAACGTTGAGTTATTATCCTGCAAACCGAAGCTTTGCGTGACGTCCAGTGTTCCCCCTTGAGCCATGCGTTTTTCAAGGCCAAGTCGGCTGCTGAAATTTTTGTCTGCAAAGCGATCGGAGTTGTCACCTGTGGTCAACACGTTGCCAATCGGGTCGTTGCTGTCGTCAAACCTCGTTTCAAGGAACGTTTGCCAGTCGAACTCGGCCGCTTCTTCGAGAATCTGAGTTTCACGAATGATTGGATCGATGCGAAAGGCAGTCACCTGCGGCGAGTGCTCGATCGCTTCCAGGATGAGCGATTCAATATTGACGGGACGAGTCGATGGAGCAATCCGCAACGGTTTGTTGATGACCTCTTCCCACCAGGGAGCGTAGTCTCGTGGCAACTCGACTAACTGGCCATCGCTGATAGGCATCGACGATCGCTCTGGATAGTTGGTTGCTCTCGCAACGTAAGGATTGATCAACGATTCAGCCGGAACTTGATTGACGTCCTCGCAATCTGGACAGGCTTCGAAACTGACTCGCTGAATCGACTGAACCGGTCGGTTCTGCGGTCCAGACCATTGACCGACGGTGACGTAATTACGAGGCGTCACGGAATCAGCGTAAGCCTGAATGACTCGGTTGCCAGTGCCGGCGTGCCCTGCTTCCAGTCCGTTCTTTGCTTGCGCTGGTGTAGGTGCTGGTGCCGGAAGATTCGCAAGCGATGGCGAAGGGGCAGGCGTCGTAACTGACGATGGGACTGGCATCGCGGCAATCGACCCACTTGTCGTCGGCGCTGAATGATCCGCGAATGGCTCCGTCATCCGACTAAGCGAATGTTGAGGTTGCGTGATCTCGAAGTCGTTTGTAATTACTGGCTGATCTTGCGATTGAGCTGGCGCGTAAGTTGATCGCGACTTCGTCTGCTTTGAATGTTGTGGTTGGAAGTTTGCTCTGTTGGTTGGAATGCCGCCAAAGGCAAGCGACGGGTCAAGCAGATTGTGTGGTGTCGGACCGCGTTCAGGCGACACCTGAGATTGTAGTATCCTTCGCTGAGCGGCGGCGAAGTCGGATCGTTGATTGAAGGAATCAATCGGGGTGTTTGCTGGGAACTGCTCCACGGACAGACCACCCAATTGCCCTGCCCCCGACGTTGACGCGGAAGTTGGCCAGTTAGCTGGTGCATTAGCATTCGCCGTTTGGACTGTTCCAGTGTTGACCGCTTCGCGAGCTGATGGCTGGTAAGGCCAGTCTTCGACTCGGGGCTTGTTTTTAGAATTGGGTGGGACTTGTGCGGCAGATTCTTGTGTGGACCATGTTTGCGACGAGTGTCCTGATCCACTGTTAGACTTTCTGTGGAATGGCCACACCTCGGGCTCCTGATAGGCGAGTTGTTGCTGGCTTTGGCCATTCGAAGGCACGCCTGAAGATGATGTCACAAACTTACCGACCGCACCGAATCTGGATTGAGCAAATCGTTCGGCAGGTGGTCGGCGACCAAAGTCCTCGATTTGCTGCTGTTGCCGTGGGAGTGACTGTTGCCTCTGCTTTTGGAACGGTAGCTGAGACTGCGTCGAGGTCCGAGTCGCGCCGTTCGAGCTTGAGACGTTCGTGGCAGCCGGGGACGAAGCTCGCATCGGTATGACTGGAACCGTTGCAGATTCGCCGCTCCGGTCCGTCGCCCGCCTTTCAGACTCAGGTTTGGGCTTTCGCGGAATCCGGACAGCACCGACCGCCAGGCACAACATGCCGGTCGAAACCAGAGCGACCCAGACTGTGATGGTGCGAAACTTCATTACCCGGTGATTTCCGATTGTGTTGATTCCTGAGTGGTCGTCGGATCGACGACTGCAGATTCAGAAGCCGTCGCCACGCCGGGCGATGCGCACTCAATGAATGGTCTCTCGTCTGATCGGCAACGGAGGTATTTACTCGCCAGCCGTTCGTGGTTGCAGAATCAATAAATTCGGAAAACCCTGGCAGTTCGGTGCAGATTGGCTGATCCGAACATTTAATGTAATCGGCAATTTCCCCCGAACTCCCTGCAGGACTCGCATGCTGCCTAATTGCTCATTTGCGATATCTCGCTGTACGGGTATCCGTATTCCGTTGGAATGGACTGGTCAGTCGCCGCAGCGATTCAGAGACGGCGCAGAATCACAAGTCGTTCAATTTTGCGCAGACATCGTTTTGTGACAGACTCCGATGCGGCTGCTCATGTTCCATCAGAAAGCCCGTTTGTCGGCTGCTGCGACGATCGACCTGCCTGCAAAGGGGGCCGACGGCGCTGCCACGTACCAGTTGGGCCTGAGTGATCTGGAAGATCGCATTCTGCAAAGCGCCAGCCCGGCGAAAAATTAATTTGTCGCCAACATGAGCCACGAAATCCAAACACCGATAAATGCCATGCTCGGGTTTACCGAAGCGTCGCGCCGAGGAATGTATGACGCCCCGGCTCAGCAAACTGAATATCTCGATCAGCCAGTAATACTGGAAAGCACAATCACCAATACGGTTTACTCCTCGGCATGTCGAACTCCGGTGGAGCAGGACGCACCACCGATTGCGATGCCTGTAGAGCTTCCTCCGACAGATCCGATGGAAGCTTTAAACGTCGCGAGATCTCTGGACGCCGAATTCAGCCGGGTTGAATACTCCCAGGGCGGTGACCCGAACGATACATGTAAAATATTTCCTCCAGAGCTGACAGTGAATCTTCAGTCGTCGGCTGGATCGCGGAAACCAATTACCTCCGAACTGCCATTCGATGATCCGGAGTTTCGGGAGATCATTCCTGGCTTCGTCGACAAACTAAAATCCGAAGTGGAAGAATTGCAGATTGCGTGGCAGAACGGAGACCTCGAAACCGTCGGCTATATTGCTCACTGGCTGAAAGCAACAGCCGGCACGATGGGCTTCCGAGACCGGACTAAATCGGACCAATATGACTCGACCGCTGCTAATCTTGCGAACCCATCGATCCAGCAATCCGCGAACTGATTACGGCGGCCGAAGCCCCTGGTTCGGTGTAGAACACGATTACGAGTCAGGTTGCAGTCAATATATGACAGCGTTTAAGAAGTGACGGTGCAAGTGGACTTACTCGGCCAATAATTTCCAGGAAATAGGATGTATCCACGGTTTTGCGACGCCTGCAGAGTGAAGAAATACCAGGTTATGCTTGGAGTCTTGTCACTTCCTTGACGCGCGGCGCAAACGTCAAAGTAAACCGCGGAAGTACCGGCCGGAGTAACAGATGATCAATTCAGTCAACGATATGGACTTGGATGAAGCGATTAGTGATCTTCAGCCGGAAACACATCCATCCGTTGCGAATCAGTCGCCATTTGACTCACAGGGCAACACGCACGGTGTCCATGATCAGACGCGAAAAGCCAGGATCATGATCGTCGATGACGAGTCGTACAATGTGCTCGTTGTTCGCAATTTTCTTCAACGCGCTGGACACGAAAGCTTTGTAACCACGACCGAGTCGCCACAAGCCATCGACTTAATGAAACGCGATCTTCCGGATATCGTGCTGCTCGACATCATGATGCCAGAAGTCAGTGGGATCGACATTCTGCGAGTGATGAATATTACTCCGGAGCTGTCTACGATTCCCGTCATCATTCTGGCAGCTTCGCCAGACCCGGCGTTGAAGACGCTGGCTTTGGAATTGGGAGTGACTGACTTTCTCGCCAAACCGGTCGATCCAAGTGAACTCGTCCTGCGTGTTAAAAATGCTCTTGCCGCCAAGGCAAACTTTGACATGCTGGCAAAGTATTCCGTTGATCTCGAACGGCAGGTTACGGAACGAACACGGGCGCTCGAAGCATCGCGGCGTCACATTATCTTCTGTCTGGCTCGCGCGTCGGAGTTTCGGGACAACGACACCGGCCACCACGTCATTCGAGTTGGTAAATACGCCGGTGCGATCGCTTGTGAACTTGGATATTCACCGTCGCAAGTGGGAGGCCTTGAACAAGCTGCTCAGCTTCACGACGTGGGCAAGATTGGAATTCCCGATGCCATCCTGCGCAAGCCGGGCAAGCTTAATCCGGAAGAATACGACTTCATCAAGAAGCACGCTGGCTACGGTAAGCAGATCATCGAGTGTATGCCGGACAGTGAGTGGCAGAATCTTAAGCACCATACAAAACTTGGCGGACAGCTACTGGATGTCAAGACTGAACCGATCATGCGGATGGCTTCACGTATTGCGCTCACACATCACGAATGGTGGAATGGTGACGGCTATCCGTTGGGGCTTGCGGGGGAAGACATTCCCATCGAGGGCCGCATCACGGCCGTCGCGGACGTCTACGACGCACTCAGCAGCACACGGCCCTACAAAAAGCCGTTTTCTCGCGAAAAGTGCTTCGCAATGCTCGAAGAAAAGCGAGGCACACAATTCGACTCGAGAGTACTCGACGCCTTCTTTGCCCGAACCGACAACATCATCGACATTCAAATTCGCTATGCAGACCTTGAGTAGTTACGTCTCAGTCCGACGGTGACGGTCGACGTTACCTCGACTCAGCTTGAACCTTCAGATCCCAGCTCTCGTCGAAAAAGTCGGCAGCAACGATCTTTCCTGGCCAGAGTGAATCTGGTGGCGTGCGAAGATCCACTACTGCCCAGTCCGGCAGCTTGGGAACCTGTCTCGCATTGTTGAGGTAGGCAAACTCGCGATAGGTGAACCCACTATTCAGCACTACATATTGCGCCGTGTTGAGCGGGTTTGGGAAGATCATAACCGGCGCGTGATGCGCGGCGTCAAACCTTTGCTTGCCTACTCGAACGATATCGTCGGTCCAGCCGATCGGCAGCTTGTCGATAATCTTCGCGAGTATCGAGTTGCTGGTCGGATCGCCGAACAGCACAAGATTGCTCGACGCGATGTCCTTCTCTGAAATCGCGGAATCATCTTTCACGATTGCGTCGCCGCGAAATTGCTTCCGCCATTGCTCGACGGTGTGCTGCAGCTCAGAGGTCGTCCATTTCTGAACGGCTTCGTGTTTCGCCGTGCCGGTCGGCCGCACAACGATGAACGAGTCCATGAAGGCATCGTCGATCGGTCCCTGCAAGTCATGACGTTTGACGAGCGATCCTTCTTCTATCGGCGCCGGTCCGAGTTTCCACTTGTCCCCATCGAGATGGAATTCCGCATGGACAGATCGATCCGTGCCGACAGGAATCTTATGCCCTAAAATGTGCAATGGTCGCACTGGTGAAAACGGGCCAAGCCCCGGCTCGATATCGATGCGGAATCCTGTCAGGTTTTCCGGTTTCACATGGATGCGATGGTCGGCTTGTTCCGAAAATCCAAACGCCGGAGCCAGCATTGCCGTGACACGGGCAGGTTCCCAATGTGACTTCATCCCGGTCACGGTGAGCCAGTGCATCCGGTTGTACTTCAGGGTCCAGGTTACGAAACGAATTTCGTGTGGCAGCCGATTACGACCTTTCTTCGCAAGACTGGCCAATCGCGTTTCAATCTCGCGAAGAGAATCCGGATGAATCGTGTGCTTTGTCTTCGGCCCGATCAGATGCGTGAGAGAGATCCCTTCCTTCGCCAGAGTCTCTTCCATAATGTCGGCCGCCTGCTTCTGAATGTCCAACTCTCCGCTGTAGGCAACGGTTGGAAGCTGATTCAGATTGATCGCCCAGTCCGTACAGTCGTAAAGATGCCAGAGCGTCTTCTGGTACCAGGTCGGATTCAGCGTTTCCTTCTGGAAGAACTTCAGGAACTCAGGAGTCTCGGAGAACCCCGCACCTGGGTTCGCGGCAAAAAACATGTCCGGGTAATGAACGGCCATTTGCCAGCACCCGGCCCCGCCCATCGAGAATCCTCGAACTGCAATCCGATCTTCATCGACGCGGTAATTCTTCTTTGCATGTTCCAGACCTTCCAGAACGTCGACCTCGCCCGCGAACTTGAAGGCGTTGCTGTACCGCCCGTAAGAATGCAGCACGATCGTATCTTTTGGAGCAACCCGGCCGACCTGTTTCATTCGCTGATTGATGAACGCTGATTCCGACGTCCGTTCCCCTCGACCATGAAACCAGAGATCCAGTCGGTAGTCGGCTTTGCCAGTTCCGTCGTACGAATCAGGAATCACAAGACCGTACGGCTGCACGGTCTGATCGATCTTCGAGCGGAAACCGCGAACGACAAGCCCCTTCTGAGTCACCCAGTCAGCCTCGCCTTTGACGAGCTGCTCAGCGCGACGCTGGCCTTCCGCGAGAACTGATTCCGCATTTTTAACGTCTCCCGGCGAAAAGAATTCGCGATACTCCAGCCCCTGATGAATCGCTCGCGAGAAGATTTCAACATCCGGCAACAGTGCATTGACCCGATTCTGGTCGGCATGTTTCGTTAGCCGAATCTGCCCGATCAGCGTATCGAGCTTCTTCAGCCCTTCTTCCAAATCCTTGCGGTCTGTCTCAGAGATCTGGATACCGAGCGGCGGCACCGATCGCACGTTGTCGGGGATGTTGTCAGCCGGTCCGTCGGCAAAGCATACGACTGGTGTCGATGTCAGAACTGATAACGTAGCGAATATAAAACAGCTGGCGGCGTAGATACGCATTGGCTCTTTCCGGTGAATGTTCGACGGTGATTTTGCTCAAATCTGCAAGCAAGGTTGCACGACAGGCGACCGCTGCAGCAAGAGACAGTGTAATGAGACAACTGGATTCAGTGTCTTCTGGACGTGGCCACAGTTAATCGTTTTCCCAGACGAACAATAAACGTCGACTCCTGATTCTGGCTATCGTCAGAGCCACAGAAGTAAGGTGCACCCTGTAACATTTTCACAAGCTATCACACACAAAATGGCACTGCCAGTATCACCAGGCTTGAGTTACCACAAATCTAAATCGCATCGTTACGGCACTGGCTGAGCGGAAAACAAACGCCACAGTTTCCACCATTCCGTGAATGGTCACGAAGACACTCTCGACGTTCGGAAATCGATCAACCGCCTTGCGTTGACTGTGCAAGTCCGAAACTGCAGCCAACGCAGAACTGAGAGCAGCACATCGGTGGCTATACAGTCTCCGATTGCGTCGCGAATTCACTGACGATTTTCGAGCTGGTTTCTGGAAAGATAAAACAGCACGCCAACAGTGTTTCCTGATATGTTGAAAGTGGAGGTGGTATCGCGGCAGTAAGGGCGGAGCGTGACGACTACACATCCATCAGATGCGCCTTTTCTCCAGAAGATGCCCACTCCATCATGTCTGGTGACTGGATCGGGTTCATCACTGCTCGATGAACCTGCGGAGTTCGGCTGCGGCGGCAAAATTCTGCAGCGATATAGATGAAGATGATTTCTTCTGTTGGGGTTGCTGTACCAGTTACGGCGATGCAGAATGAGGACAAACGACTTATTGGCAAACTATACTTACGACATGACTGGGAATCTTGCGTTTGCTTTTGGCTGTTTTGCGGCCACGGCTTCCTTGGCCCAAATCTTCAAGGCGGTGCATCTTGGGAATGAATTACAAGATCACGCCACGACTGGTTAAAATCGGTCTAAACACGAGGCTGGATCACTTTCAACAGCTAACGCTTTGAATCATCCTGAATCGTTTCCACACGAGGAGAACACCGATGCCATTAATTCCCGCGAAGAATCCACCTGCCTTGTTTGGTTACTACCTGGGAGTGGGTAGCCTTATACCATTGCTTGGATTTGTCCTCGCCCTGCCAGCTTTCATTTGTGGAATCATTGGCGTCGTAAAGTCGAATTCCAATCCGGAGGTCGGCGGGATGGGCCATGCCATCACCGCAATTGTTCTGAGCATCGTCGGCCCACTTGTCTGGATGGTTGCAGTGTTGATGTTCAGCGGATCGGGCCTATAGCCTCGATTGTTGCCATCATGCGGGGAATGCGATGGTATTGAGTATCACACTACTTCCTGCGGGCCGTGAGTTTTCCCACTGAGGTGCGTGGCGTTTGGTGTATAAAAAGGTAGTCGTTCCAGACGTTATGTCGCACGCTGTCTGGACTCGTTGATCGACCGACTTCCAGACGACCAAAGACGAGTGCTGTCGATGTACGAGTTCGACGGAGTCTCACAGAAAGACATTGCAGCTCTGGAGTCAATCTCGTTGTCCGGAGCGAAATCCCGTATCCAGCGCGGCCGAGCATCTCTGGAAGCCATGCTGAAATCGTGCTGCGAATTCCAACTCGACCGCCGTGGCAACGTCGTCGACTACGAAACTGTCAACGACGGCTGCTGCGACAATGGTTGCGTTTGGAACCGCCACGAGTGATCACAGAATCTTAATTCGTCGCGGAGCGACAAGAGCTTTTCGACCAATCAGCGACAAAACTAGAGTTGCCTCTTGCGGCTGCGCCGAACAGGTTGCAGCGAAGGCTACGACTGAGCATGGCGTGGCCCGTCCGGAATCCCGCAGCGCCAACATGTTTCGTCATGTGCAGGCAAAGGTATAAACATCGTCCAATGAACTCTGAGAGCTGACGGTGAGACCTGTTGTGCATCCGGCACACAATTGCAAGAGTTGGGCCACCCAGTGTCACCCGTGAAGTCGGACGCACCTTGGAGTCACCTGCCCTTCGGCAACATCTGAATACTTCTTGTGTAGTGCTCTGAATCTAGATCGAAGCACAACCCTGGCAACGATATCGCATCCGGATTCTTCGGAATTACACACCATCTGCTTTCACTTGTGTGGTGAACTTTGCATTCGGTGAGTGGAACTGGGTGAAGGCACGAACACAGTTGCCATAACGTCAAAGCATCCTTCTCGTTATGGATTGGAACGTCTAGTTCTCGAAGGAATGGGATCACCTCCTTTTCGACCTCTCCAGAATGGAAAGACCAAGTACGACCGGTTTTTCCATCTACGGCAATCACCAGATTCTCAAATGGGGCAGATGGACCGCGAAGAAACAAAGAATGATGGGTCCTCAAATGCACCCTGAAGAACTCGACGTTTGGAAAAAGTTGAGAACGGATCCGCTCTATGTGATCTCCGACTGCACTCTGTTTGTTTAAGTTTCTCAGTCCGGCATTCGTCTGGAGCCATACGTCATCAGTGGTCCAAGCTGCAAGCATCCGTTGCAACGGAGCCTCAACAGGCGTGTTCCTGACTTCTTTTGGAAGAGTGAAGCGAGGATGAAATATCCACCACACAAAGACGCCTGATAGCAGCACTACAAGAACGGCGAATGACCAGATTGCCACGTTCTGGAAATTCTTTCGAAACTTCATAGCATTCCTTGGCGGCTTGTCAGCACGGGCTTACCGCTTGACGAGCATTTCTGTGGGAGTGGTTTTCTTCCATTAATTTCTGATCGATTCGCGGATGAAAACTAGCCGTAGGTTTATCTTCCGGCGGCGAGCAACTGTCAACTCGC
Source organism: uncultured Planctomyces sp. (assembly GCA_937904325.1). Classification (GTDB taxonomy): domain Bacteria; phylum Planctomycetota; class Planctomycetia; order Planctomycetales; family Planctomycetaceae; genus JABMPE01. Next base: position 45,139 of record CALGTK010000457.1, on the reverse strand, counting down.
CAGTTTTCTTGAGTTTCTCACTGACAACCGGTTATCAGCACGTCTATACGAAGAAAGCCCGGTCGTTGGTGACGGCCGGGCTTTCCTTTGAGATGGAGATTCGGAGCGAATCGTTAGTCGATGTTGCGTTCGCGGATCCAGTCGGTGTGGAATTTTTCGCCGCGGGGTTTGTCGGTTCGCTCGTAGGTGTGAGCGCCGAAGTAGTCTCGTTGAGCCTGCAGCAGGTTGGCGGGAAGACTCGCTCGACGGTAACCGTCGAAGTAAGTCAGAGCCGCACTGAAGGCCGGAACCGGCAGGCCGAGCTGGACGGCCGTGGCAACGACTCGACGCCATGATGGCTGAGCGGCGTTGACTTCGTTCTTGAAGAAGTCGTCCAGCAGCAGGTTTTCGAGTTGGGGGTTCTTGTCGAAGGCGTTCTTAATGTCTTTCAGGAAGACCGAACGGATGATGCAGCCGCCTCGCCACAGCAGAGCGATTGGGCCGTTGTTCAGTTCCCAGCCGAACTCTTTTGCAGCAGCGTTCAACTGCACGTAACCCTGGGCGTAGCTGACGAGCTTCGAGGCGTACAATGCCTGACGGACGTCGTCTATGAACTGCTGACGGTCGCCTTCGAACTTGCCGTCCGGCCCCGACAGGACTTCGCTGGCTCGGACTCGTTCATCCTTCTGTGAAGAAAGGCAGCGAGCGTAAACGGCTTCAGTGACCAGTGTCGTTGGAACTCCGAGTTCCAAAGCGTGTTGGCACATCCAGCGGCCGGTTCCTTTTTGACCGGCCGTGTCGAGAATTTTGTCGACCAGATCGCCGTCGGCGTCTTTATCAGCGACGGTGAAGATGTCTCGCGTGATCTCGATCAGGTAACTGTCGAGCTGGCCTTCGTTCCATTCTTTGAAGACTTCGAACAGTTCCTGGTTGGTCAGTCCCAGGCCATGCTTGAGGATGTAGTAGGCTTCACAGATAAGCTGCATGTCGCCGTATTCGATGCCGTTGTGCACCATTTTGACGTAGTGTCCGGCTCCTGCTTCGCCGACCCATTCGCAGCACGGAATGTCGTTGTTCTCGCCGACCTTCGCGCTGATGGCCTGCAGAATGTCTTTGACAAACGGCCAGGCTTCCGGGTGACCGCCGGGCATGATGCTCGGGCCTTTGAGGGCTCCTTCTTCGCCACCAGACACTCCGGTGCCGATGAATCGAAAGCCTTCTTTGGCGAGCTGAACGTGACGACGGTTAGTGTCGACGTAGTCGGCGTTGCCACCGTCGATGATAATGTCGCCTTTGTCGAGCAGCGGCTTCAGTGAATCGATGACCGCGTCTGTCCCTCGACCGGCCTGAACCATGATCATGACCCGACGGGGCGCTGCCAGGCTGTTGACAAAGTCTTCCAACGCTTCGTAACCGTGAATCCGGTCAGCTGTGCCTTCTTCAACAACGCCTTCCGGGCGATCACACAGTCCGTTGACGAAGTCGGTCATTTTGTCGGTCGTGCGGTTGTAAACGGCGACGTTAAACCCTTTGTTGGCCATGTTCATGACCAGGTTCTGCCCCATTACAGCAAGGCCGATGAGGCCGATATCGTTATTTGCCATTGTGTCTGACTTTCAGAGTGGGGTGGGCACTGCCCACCATTGTTTTGAGAATCGTTTGTTGTGGCTGGTGGGCGGTATTCACCCTACCGGTCATCGCTGGATGCGCGCGGAACCGCCGGCGGCGAAGTCTTCCACCTGAGACAGCATTGCCATCGTGGTATCGCCTGGGAAGGTTGTCAGCAACGCTCCGTGAGCCCAGCCAAGTCGCAGGGCTTCTTCAGGAGACTTGCCGCTGAGCAGACCGTAGATCAGGCCGGAAGCAAATCCGTCTCCACCACCAACTCGGTCGAGCACGTCGAGTGAGGCTTGAGGAGCCTGGAAAGTTTTGCCTTCCAGCCACAGCACGGCACTCCAGTTGTGACGATTCGTGGTGACAACTTCGCGAAGCGTTGTCGCCACGGCCTTGACGTTCGGCAACTCTTTCGCAACGCCTTCCATCATGCCGAAGAAGGCACTTGGATCGAGCTTGCCTTTGGACTCGACGTCCTGGCCTTTGATGCCCAGACCCATCTGAAGGTCTTCTTCGTTGCCGACCAGCACGTCGCAAAGTTCGACGATGTTTCGCAGCGTCGACTGGCAGGTATCCAGACCGCCGGAAATCTGCCACAGCTTGGCTCGGTAGTTCAGATCGAAGCTGACGATCGCTCCAACGTCTTTGGCAGCCTTCATGCCTTCGATGATGACTTCAGGAGTCGTCGCAGAAAGTGCAGCGAAGATACCGCCACTGTGGAACCATCGGCAACCGCCAGCTTCAGCGAAGATGCTCTTCCAGTCGATATCGCCTGGCTTCAGTCGAGCAGCCGCTTCGTCGGAGCGATTGTAGAAGACGACTGGAGCACGGACGCCACAGCCCTGGTCGCTGTAAACGGTGGCCATGTTCGGGCCGTTGACGCCGTTGTGCTCATACTCTTTGTAGAACGGAGTCACGCCCATCGCGCGAACTCGTTCTTTGATCAGGTCGCCCAGTGGGTAGTCAACCATGGCCGTCGCGATGCCGGTGTTCATGCCGAAGCAATCGGAGAGGTTGGCGGCACAATTAAATTCGCCACCGCTCACATGAATCGCACACTGAGTCGCTTTGCGAAACGGGATGCGGCCCGGATCGACACGGTTAACCATGGCTCCGAGCGCGAGAAAGTCGAGACCACCTTCGGCGGGAATAGTCAGCATGTTGTTTCCTTTGAAAGTCTGAATTCGATTCGAGTTTGTGTTTCTGAGCGAACAGGTCCCCGGCGAGCGCGAGGGTAATTTGAGTTTGCTTGCGGAAATTGTGTGCGTGGCACACTCTATCCGGTGAGGTCTACGGCTTTTCTTTGGTTAATACAGACCAGCCACGCTGGGTGTTTCGCGAACAGAATCCGAACGCGGTTAGTTTGCTGTGTCGCCGGCCGAGCTACCCTGCTGGTCGGTGGCGTTGCGTCCGCGAGTTGCCAGAAGAGTACAACTATCTGGCTGGCATAGACTTAAAAGTCAGTGCAGTGTTGGCATTCGGCCAACGGGACGCGGATTTGAGGCGCATAATACAGTTTTCGCTTGCAATTAAAAAGTTGGCCACTGAATCGATGATTCGATACCGAATTGGCACTCCTGAATCCTGCGTGCAACGAATCCGTCACTTGGAGCCGCAGTCAAGCGAAATCAAGCGGCTTCCTCTGCTTCATCCTCCTCGTCGTCCTTATCATCTTCGTCCCACGCGTCATCCTCGTCGGGGTCTTCATCCTCGCCCGATTCCGAGTCGTCAGTGACATCTTCTAACTCTTCGCCGGGCTCGTTTTTCGATGATTCCACATCTACTGTTTCGTCGAACAGCTGTGGAATCACTTCGGATTTGCCGTCCGTCTCTTCGACTTTCGTTGGCTCATCTCGTCGCCGAAGTGTGTCGGCCATCGGCAAATCGTCGAGATTTCCGAAGCCGTACTCTTCCAGAAACTGCCGAGTCGTTCCGTACAGGTATGGTCGGCCGAGGGAATCGTCTTCGCCTGTGATGCGGATCAGACCTCGATCCATTAGCTGACGCAGCATTTCCGACGCCTGAACTCCCCGGATCTGGTTAACGTCTGCACGAGTCACCGGCTGCTGGTAGGCGACAATCGAAAGTGTTTCGAGCATTGGCGCCGAGAGTTTTGATCTGGCCTGGCGATTGTGCAGTCGATCAAGCCACATCGAAAACTGCGGGCGAGTCATCATGCGAACTCCGGTCGCAACTTTCTCGATGCGAAAAGCAGCGCCACTTCGATCGAGCTTGTGATTCAGTTCCTCGACCAGTTCACGAGCTTCCGCCGCATCGGCCAACGTTGCAAACTGAGAAATCCTGCGGAACGACAACGCTCCGTCAGCCACTAACAAAACGGCTTCCAGTCGAGCGAGCTTGCGGCTTCGACGAGTTGGGTGATCACTCTGACCGTCACCTGAAGAACCACCGGATAAGTTTGTTTCCGAGCGAATCTGGAACGACCACTGCCAGCCGGACTCTTCGTTCTGTATAGAATCACCGGCAGGGTAACCGGCTTCGGGAGACAATCGACCTGCGGTATTGCGTCCGAGTTGACCACGTTGCATTACGCCGGTCGCCGCTGGCCAGTGGCTTGAGCAGGTCATTGATGCAGGTTCCAGTTTTCGACCTGCACGAGCACATCCGCAACGGCGACCAATGGGTAGATCGACTCCGCTTCGAATCGTCGCGAGATGCGAGGATCGTCGATCGACGTCACGAGGCAGACAAATCGATAACTGTTTTGACTGGAGTCCTGGGTCAATCGGAAAGTATTAATTCCAAGCTGGTTTAATCGATTGACAGCCTGCTGCCATGTCAACATTTCAGTTTTTGCCGACGGTACTGAATGAGACTCTACCGAATTCTCGTGGCCGCCGTGCATCAACCGTGAATAGCGTCCGGTTACGCTGCCATCACTACGAATATCTTCTGAAGCAACGTTTGCCGTCTGAAAATTAGCAGTCCGTGAAGACGCTACCTGAGGTGAAATGGCGGCCTGACCGGAAAACGACGGTTCATTGTGTGTGAAAGACTCAGCCGCGCCTCGGTTGCGTGAAGGAGCAGCCGATGGCTTCGAGTTTTGAACACGGTTCTCAGGCGGGGTACTTGTCGAAGTCGTGCGGATGCTGACTTCAGTTCTTGTGTTCTGTGAATTGCTCAGAGGATCGCGCCATGCAAGCCTGCGGCGGCTCATTTCACTCGATGAAGTGTTGGCCACAACGTCGCCGGACGGCGTTCTGAGTGACTGATCACTGGTGTCGTACGGCTGGAACAGATCGATCGATGCGGGCTTACTGATTGCCAGACTCTGAACCAGCAAGGAGTCAGACTGGCCGATTCGACGTTCGAGTATTTGTCCCGAATCCGACGTCCTCGCCGATGGCGACGCAGACAACGGAAAGAACTCTGGGATTCCAAAAATGGCCATCATTGGCACGGCCGTCATTGGAATCAGCATGAGCAAAGTCTTGAACAGACTCTGGATACGACGCATTCCGCCTCCCTGTGGAATATCGCATGGTCAGTCATTCGGGCTCCTGTTTCATTATTGTCCCTCCCTGAACAACAATGCCGAACGACCGAAAGATGATACGTGACATCGTGAAAACGCCACAATTCCAGTTTCGCGATCCGTCGAGAAGCTGGCCGGGAACGTAATTATCAGGGAACGGCCTGCGATTTCAGTGCGGGTTGATCGCAATCAGATCCAGTCGTACACTCAATTTTCTGTCTGATTCTATTGCGATACCGGCTGCGGATCGCGTGCTTTCCAGTAGACGTTTGCGGCCAGAATCTGCGATTTCTGATACCTGCGGCAGTCTGAACTGCTGACCTGCCGCCGGGTTAAATAACTCATTGCCCCAGGATCTGCTGTCATGACTTCTCCACTGTCTCGCCCCAACGGGTTTGTCGGCTTTGCATCGCGAAAACTGCAAGCCAGTGTGGCCGTGCTCGTGACGATGGTTTTCGGCCTAAGCACAAACGTGACGTTGTCGCAGGACGACGCGAAACAGAAGGCTGAAGGAGTTCCCGGAGTCGTCACTGCTGCGGACGGTTGGGATATTCACTACACGTACTGGGAATCCCCGATGGGGAAAGAGGCTCCAGTCGTCATTCTGCTTCACGGAAAGGGCCAGGCTCGGCTGATCTGGAAAGTTCTGCCTCTGGCAAAAGAACTGGCAAAAAAGCAGTTCGCAGTTATCGCCGTCGATCTTCGAAAGCACGGCGAGTCAAAGGCTCCCGAAAACGCTTCTGTCCAGGCGAAAAGTGCCAAACTCAGCAAGTTTGATTATGAGGGAATGATTCTCGGCGATCTTGAAGCTGTCAAAAAATTCATTTATGCCGAGCATCAGGAGAAGCGGTTGAACATGCGAAAGCTCGGCGTCGTGGCCATTGATATGAGTGCCGCCATTGCGCTGAACTGGGCGCAGTATGATTGGTCCAAGAAGCCTTTCGATGACGCTCCGACCCTTGCTGCAAGAACGCCACGTGGCCAGGACGTCCAGGCCCTTGTGCTCGTTTCACCGGTCGATTCCCTGAGTGGCGTGGGAACAATTAAAGCCACCCGCTTCCTTCGCGCAACAGGAATTTCCATCCTGTTGATGTCTTCGAAGAAAGTGTCGTCCGACACTCGAACAGCCGCAAAGATGTATTCACAGCTTGGAGGCTCGCAACAGGATCAGAAGAATAAACGGATCTACAACATTGGCTCGGACATCAAGTTGACTGGATCCAATCTGCTCGCCCGCCAGCCTCAGCTTCAGGCAGGAATCCAGAAGTTTCTCGAAGATCACGTCATGAAGCACGTCGCTCCGTGGAAGGATCGAGAGTCGCGGCTTTCCAAAAAATAAGCTGCTCGTTGGGCGACGGTGTTAAACACCGCCAACGCACGCTCGCCGAAACGCCGCGAGCCACGACGCCAAACATTGGAAAGGAGTCCAGTCGATGAGTGATGCTGTAGCAATCGTACTTGCCGCCGGAAAAGGCAGTCGGATGAAATCCGACCTGCCGAAAGTTCTGCACGAAGTTTGTGGCCAGTCGATGGTCGAACACGTCTTTGACGCGGTCCGCGGCGCAGGAGTCACACGGATAATTTGCGTCATCGGTCACAAAGCCGATCTGATGCGAGAACGACTCGGTCAACATTCCGATGTCGAATTCGTTCTACAGGAAGAGCAGAACGGCACGGGGCACGCCGTTCAGATGGCCGCACCTCCGCTTGAGGGGTACGACGGGCCGGTCCTCGTTCTGGCAGGCGACACTCCGTTGCTGCGAGCCGAATCATTGAAAGGCCTGCTGGACGAATTGATCGGCAACAACGCGGTCTCCGTCGTCGGGTCCGCAGTCACCGACAATAACCAAGGGCTTGGCCGAATCGTTCGCGGCGCCGATGGAGCTTTCACCAGCATCGTCGAAGAAAAAGACGCCACTGAGGAACAGCGAGCGATCAAAGAAATCAATACCGGTTGCTACGCGTTCGATGCAAAATCGCTGTTCGAGTCTCTGGCCGAAGTCAAACCGCTGAACACGCAGGGCGAGTACTACCTGACCGACTGCCCCGAGATACTGCTGAAGCAAGGAAAGAAATCTCTGGCCGCCGCAAAGCTGGACATCGACGAAGCAATGGGCGTCAACACGCAGGACCAGTTGGCCGCCGTCGCTGACGTCATCAATGCGCGAACAGCGTCATAGCAAATCCTGCCTGCTTGAATAATCTGGACTGTAAAACAAGAAAAGTGTCGCAAACCGAAATTCGGGACGCCTTCCTTTTTGACAAATGGCAAGTGCGGGACAGTACTTGCGTTGGTGTCGGCGGAATTCTCCCAGGCGACTGCCGTGAAAAACGCTTTTAAATTATGAAGATGTTCATATCCGACATCAATGAGCCGTTTCTACAGGCATTTTCAGCCAGATATTAACCTGCCAGCATCGTGACGGAATCCTACCGAGCGGCTTAGTGTGCGAATCCGAGCAGTTGCAGAATGATGCACGGTCTCTTGCCTGGTTAAATTGTGAAACCAACGCCTGCCCGACGAACTACGAATCGTTGAGGACCTGGAGAAGCATCCACTTTCCACAAACAATCGCAGAACCAGTTCAACCGCCAGCATCGGCAGGCATCAACAACGCACTGTCGCCGTCCATGAGTGGTAAGTTCAGGTCGCGAGTAAAAGCTGTGCCATTGATGTTTAACAGCCAGCCCGGTGTAAGTTCGCCATTCTCGATACAAAGCTCCGCGAGGCCCGGAATCTGTTCCTGTATATGTGCCAGCACGTCTCGCAGACAATCAGCGTCCAGCATGACTTGCGCGACACCCGCGCGGCTGCGAGCAACCCCAAAGAATTCCACAGAAACTGAAGGCAAAGTCAGACCGCTCTTGAGTTGAGGAACGCGTTCCAGTCGTAAAGTTACGGCAGATCAATCATTACGAGGGACAAGCCGAATATTTCGCAAATCGATCAACGCTTGAACCGGCGGCGACCGCGTGAACACAACGAGTCGCGATGCCCCTGGCGGAAGAGTCAGCGTGCCAACATTCCATGTCGAGTATCGGTCCCAGCGGTTGGTCGATGGAACCCGGCCTTCCAGCGTCTGCCCGGCCACCGACAGCACAAGCTTATTTCCGGCACAGTTCCGGTGGCAGGCAAAGTCGAATACGACGTCGAACGAGTCGTGACTTTTCCTGTCTGGCAATTTCAGAGTCCAGACAGCATGGTCGTTTTCATTCAGCCACATGCCGAGGTTCCGAAACTGTTCCTCGACGATCAGATTTGGACCGAACACCGAAGCTGCAGATGCGGGCAGCACAATTAAACCGTCAGCACCTGGTCGCACGATTGCCGGGCTGTTGAATGGCAACTCTTTTGGCTTTTGGCCGGACCGTTGCACAAAGGCGATTACGTCGGCGATACCCTGCTTCGAAAGGTCTTTCTCCAGGCCTTCGGGCATCAGGGATCGCTGCGAGCTGATCAACTGATCAAGTTCTTTGCGAAGCAGAACATGCTCCTTCCCATCGACCGAAACCAGTGTCACGCTGTTCCCGGTTTCGCTGAGCAGCATTCCCGATACCGACTTGCCGGCGGTCGTCACTGCGGTATAGCTGAGGAACTTTGTCTCGACGGCTCGGTTTGGATCAAGAATTGCTGTCAGTAATGCTTTGCCCGTTCGATCTTTCAAAGCAGTCAGATCAGCGCCGATCGACTTCCCGATTCCACGCAATCGATGACAGCTCGAACACCGTTTTTCGAAGATGACTCGACCACGAGTATCGTCACCGCTCAGGCTCAAAGCTGGGTTAAAGTCCGCAACAACCGCCTGCCGATCCGACACCGCCTCGACGTCAAACAATTTCACGGCTCGCTCACGAATCTGAGCATCCCGGTGCGTTACGAGCCGCTCTCGCTGAGCAGCATCTAACTGATTATTTGCCAACTCCCCGACACCAATCGCATCCAGAAGATGCGAGGTCCAACCGCTCCGCCCCAACAGTGTGTCAACAATTTGCTCTCGAATGGAAGGAGTCAGAACCGCCCAGCGTGACAGCAGCAGACTCGGAATTTGCGAGTCCCTCGACTGGCCGAGAGCCTTAACGATAGCCGTCTGTATCTTCGGTGAGTTCTGAGCGTTCAACTCAGTGGTCAATGCGGTAGCTCGTTCCCGGGTAAGCATTTCGCTGAGAGCCAGATAGCGTATGGCGAGAACTCGTTTGGAGTCTGATTGCTTTCCGTCCCTGGCAAGCCGAAAAACGTTTGGGCCAAAATGACCGGTAAACGCACCGATCGGCATTCGCCGTTTATCGGACAGCTTTAACTGCTTAAGTTTTTCCCACGCGTCATCGTGTTTCCGGATTTCCGCAATCAACTCTGTAAACGGTTCAATTGAGTCGGACCAGTTTTCTATGTCGATTTGATCGAATTCCCGTTGAACCTGATCTGCAACGACATCGAATCTACCGAATGCTGCAGCCAGACCAATCAATTTGCGGACGATTTTTCGGTTCGGTGTGGGATCGTCAATTGTCAGCTTGCGGAGGACGGCTTCGATATTCGATTCGTCAAGTGAGCTGATAACGGCAGCGACCAGAACTTTGTCATTGGAACGTTCCAGTATTGGTGCAGCCGCTCTGCCCGACGAATCAAAGTGTCTGGCGGAGTAGGCAAATTGCATCCTGACCGAGTGGTCTGGATCGTCAATGAGAGCAAGGCAACTCTTAAGAGTCTTCCGCCAGCTCATTGCGATGTCCTTCCCTTGTCGCGGTTCTGCGGAGGCGGCAAAAAGGCGCGCAGCATGACGGCGGACCGCAGGGTGAGAGTCAGCAATTGCTGCCGCTGTCACCTGGAAATCTGTACGTTTCTCACAAGCGGAAAGCGTGCAGAGCGATTGCAGACGCGTCGCCGGATTTGGACTGTTCAGTACCAGCTTTTTCAGTTTCTCAAGCTGAAAGTCTTCATCAGCTCGATGCGCTAGAACTCGCTGTGCGGCATCTCGCCACCAGCCGTTGAAACTTGAAAGTCGATTCATCAGCTCTGCCGGCGGCGTCTCGTCCCAGTCATTTGCGAGCCAATCGCGGAGCGTGTGACCGGAAACCGACGATTTTGATGATGCTGCATTGACGATTCCGCAACAGGCGGTGTTCTCGTCGCGGATGATTCGGTAGATGCGGCCCATCTTGTTGCCGGCTTGCAGGTTGAGTTTGTTCTGCCACGCGGGCGGGATCCATTCGGGGTGCTCGATAACGAAGCGGTACATGTCGGCCACCCAGAGTGCTCCGTCCGGGCCGGTTCGTATCATGACCGGACGGAACCAGGAATCGCTTGATGCCAGAAATTCGGATGACTTTTCGTTGGCTGAACGTCGGGCAGTAAAGACTCCGTCCTTTTCAGAGAGGATTCTTCGAGACACAAGGTTGTGAACCGGTTCGCAGACGAATGCGTCACCAGCGAACTCTTCACCAAGCAACGAGTCGCGATAGATCATCGCGCTGCAGGCCGATGTGAATCGGTTGGCTCGACCATGATCATTGAATCGTTCCAGTGTTTTGCTAATCGGAAATACAGGCGATGCACCCGGCGGGTCGAAGATCTCGCGACGAGGGTCTCCGGCGGCGGCATGAGGATTTCGGCGGATGTACCGATCGTCGAGCGCGTAGTGCCACATCGGCCGGGAATTGTTCCCGCCGAACCAGTTGCCCCAATCGTCGCGGCACCTGCCAAACTGACTTTGCCCTGACACTGTATCGATCAATCCATAGTCCGGCTGAATTCGCACGTCGCGACCTCGAATATTGATCGACTGTCCGGGACCGGTCACTTTATGAATTGAATCAAACGGATCGCGATCGACGCGTCGGAATCTGGATTCATTCTCGGACAGTTCTTCGTCGCCAACTTTGTCGACGACCCCGACTTCGCCCCCGCTGTCGCCATTCGCGATATACAGCCAGTTATCAAGGCCGTACCGCAACCCGTTAACTCGATGCTGCTGGTTGCCCTCGGCAAAGCCGTCATACAGCGTTTTCCGAACGTCGGCTTGCAGATCACCGTCTGTGTCTTCGGCGTAAAAAATCGTCGGAGCGTCCGTAATAATGACTCCGTTTCGCCAGCGATGAATTCCGGTCGGAAAATTCAGCCCGTCCAGAAACGTCGTTGCCCTGTCGTACTTGCCGTCGTTGTCGACGTCTTCCAGAACTCGAACTTCCCCGCCGGAAGCGGGCTTTCCATTTTCATCGGTAGCGCCGTTGGGGTATCCGCCCATCTGGACAACCCACAGCCGTCCCTGGACATCCCACTCAAACGCCACGGGGTCCTGAATCAGTGGTTCAGCGGCGACGAGTTCTGCCTTAAGCCCCGAGGCCAGTTGAATTGTCGCCAGAGATGCCTCGGGAGTCTTCGAAAGTGGAAACGAATTCGGATTTGCAGTTGGATCAGGTTTCCTCAATGGCGAAACCGCTCCCTGTTCAATCTTCAACGGACGACGCAGTTTCTCCACGGAAACTCGGTGAACCATATCAGGCAGGCCGGCAGTGAACTCGTTCTGCCAGTAGAGAAGCCCGGAGCGGAAAAAGAAACCGTTGTCAGTCCCATCAAATCGAAGCACCGATAACGGCGAAAGAGCTTTCGACTGGGGGAGTATTACTCTCTTGAACTCACCCCAGTTCTCCTCATCCTTCTCAAAAAAGTACACAGTTTCGCCGATGAGAATGTCAAGATCACCGTCGTCATCGAAATCTCCCCAGCGTGTTGAATCGTGATCGGGAATGGAGACCGGTTGGTTCATGATCCCAACGCCTCGCCGAGCGATGCGGATAAATTGTTCGCGTTTATCTCCGTTCTGTATTGGCCAACCGACCATCACGGCCTCGCATAGACCATCGCCGTCGATGTCACGCAGTGAATCAAGTATGTCATTCCGCCCGGACTTGTTACGGGGGAACGAAGTCCTGGCAACTGCCAGCGTATCGCCCAGCGCGGTGCCCTGCGGATCATTCAGCCAGCCTTCCGGCGTAAACATCCAGGCGTTCCAACGAGTCCAGATGCTGGTTCGATTTCCGGGTTTGATCGGACTGCCGGGAGTCATCATCGTCGCCCGGCCGTCTTTGTACAGAACACCAAACTGAGCCTCAGTTATGTTCGAAATCGGCAAAGGATGCGCCTGCCATGTGCCGCTCGTCTGCTTCCAGACTCGAGTTGTCTGAACGTCCGAATTTCCGATCACGACGTCCATGAATCCGTCGTTGTTTGCATCGAGGATCCTTACGCCGTTGTCGCTGCCGTCCTCTGCTCGCAGTGGTTGCCCGGCAAGCAAATTCTCATTGAGCCGGTCGTGTGCTTCTCGGAAGTTCAGAAACTTCACTTTCTTCCCATGTTTAGCGACGGCGTGGTTGATCAACTCGACGACTTGCTCGGCCTTGATCCAGCCGTGTGGGTGAAAGACGAGATTGAAGACGCCTTTCTTCAAGACAGTGATGTCGAGAGCCGTCTTCATGTCTTCAACGGTTTTGGGATTATTTGGCTGCTGCAGAAACTGAGCTTCCCAATCGCTCGGCACCATGCAGGGAAACTCCCAGCACATACCATTGATCACGTACGGGTAAGGGTAATTCTCGATCCAATTAATAAAATTGTCCTGAGCAACGCCGTTTCGCTTCATCCCTTTCGGAATGTACTTTCGAAACTTTTCGCGGCCATCGGCATCGAGCAGTAACTCCTTCGGAATGTCGGAGTCGGCCGACGTGTACATGCTGAAAATCGATGACGACAGACTGAGAAAATTACCCTGATCCGTCGTCCGATTGAAAATCTCCGAGAAGAACCGCGGGCTCACCGTGTTCAGCGAGTCACAACACGGAGTCCGAAAGGCGACCGGCTTGCTACCTGGAATCTTCCCCAGCAGATCAACGCAGCGATCGTAGGTCGACTTCGCTTTTGCCAGATCGTCACCCTGCAGAATCGGACAAGGATGATCGATTGTGTGAACGTCGATGCTCACTCCTTCGTCGATCCACGTCTGGAGCTGAGGATCGTCCGGTTTTACGTTGCACGTCATGATGCTGACCGGAGCTCGGCCGTCGATCTGCTTCAGCCGCTGCAGGATCGGCCGCAGATAGGCTTCGTACTTCGCCGTATCACGCATGTCGTCAATAGCCAGTACAACGACTGCATCAACACCTTCCTCACCCACCCACTGCGGACTGGTCAACTTCGGGAAGTTTGTATGCGGGTACCACGGATCGTTTTCGTGAAGATAGCTGAGGTCCGCAGCGGCCAGCGTAAACGGAAAAATCAACAGCGCAGCAACGGTCATAAACAGACGAAACATCAGCCTGCCTCCGCTTGGAATACCGCCGGCCAACTACATCAACGGGGATGTCTCAGCCGAAAAGAGCTCGCGAAACTACGCGAGGTAAGAGTCGAACACGCGAACGCGATTCCAGTTCGATTTGTTTTCTTCGATGTAAGCCAGATGCCGTTCATGCGTCTGGTAAACGTCGTGCGCGGCTTTATTTTCAAACACAACGTGCAGCGAAACGCTGTACTCGTGATCGTTGACCGGTCGAGTAAACTCGTCGCCGACGATTCCGACCGAGAAGTAAACGGTGCCGTCATGCCCTGACAGATATTTCTTAGCGGCTTCGCACAGTGCCTGGCGAGCTTCAGCAGAATCATCGATCAGGTCGAAGCAAACGATGTGAGCAAGTTGGCGATCAGCGTTGTCAGTCATGATGTCTCTCTGAAGTTCGGCATTCCAGGGTGTGGAAGTTGGATTATTTAAATGGGGCACCCATTCCCTCATGTGGTCGACATTCTGACGTATGTTGGGCAACCTGCCATCCCAGAGCAAGCGGCTGCCGAGTGATTGACGACTTCCGTCATGCCCGTGAAATATCCACGGCGGCGAGGAACTTGTTCCAGTTCCACACGAAGGTATACTTGCGTTTTTCTTATCTCGACGCGGGAGAGCTTCATTCAAGCCATCGCAGTCGCCAGCCACTCGGAATTCTGAAGGAAAGTAACCGCCGTGCTCGTCGAAATGGAGCTGTCGCGGATCATTATCAGCGAAATCAACGATCAGCAGGTTGTCTACCTGCGCGAGGTCGGGGGCGAGCGATCGTTCCCGATTCTGATCGGAATTTTCGAGGCGACCAGCATCAATCGAAGACTGACTGCTCCGCCACCGCCACGACCTCTGACGCACGATCTTCTGAAAAGTGTGATCACTGAAGTCGGTGCCGAACTGCAGGACATCGTTGTCTCAAGCATGGTCGATCACACTTATTACGCGTTGCTGCGAGTGAAAACGGCCGGTGGCGACATGATCGAAGTCGACAGTCGCCCGAGCGACGCGATCGCCCTGGCCGTTCATCACGACCCCGTTCTGCCGATCTTTGTGGACGACTCCGTGTTGGATAGTATTGTTGGCCCCAAATGACTTTTTCGTGAAATTTTCGCGATCCTTTGAGTAAGCAGCGAGATAATGATCCTCGAAGGAATAGTCACCACGCAGAATTCGGCAGGCGACATAAACGTCGCACCGATGGGGCCGATCGTTGACGAGTCGATGGAGTCGTTCGTACTGCGCCCTTTCCAGACTTCAACGACGTATAAGAACCTGAACGGGCACCCGTTCGGAGTACTGCACGTTGTTGACGACGTCTTACTATTAGCAAAGGCGGCGATCAGTTGCCTGGTGGAAACACCGGAAACGTTTCAGGCCATCACGATCCCCGCTCACGTGTTGAAGTCAGCCTGTCGCTGGTATGAGTTCCGAGTCGACTCATTCGACGATTCAGAAGAACGGATACTCATCGAAGCAAGCGTCGTTCACGCCGGCCGACTGCGAGACTTCTTTGGCTTCAATCGAGCTAAGCATGCAGTGCTGGAAGCAGCCATTCTTGCGACTCGAGTTCACATCCTTCCTGCCGATGAAATCCGCAGCCAGATAGACGCTCTTCGCTCACCCGTTGAAAAAACTGCTGGGCCTGACGAACTTGAAGCCTTCCAGTTTGTTGACAAGTATGTCCAGTCCTCGCTCTTCGGAGGCGAAGGATCGTGACAGAGGGCCTCCGAGTCACCGTTTCAACAGGATCTCGACTGCATTTTGGATTGCTGACCCATCGTCCAGAATCCGGCCGTGAATTTGGCGGGCTGGGAGTCATGATTGGTTCTCCTGGGTGGAAACTGACTGTTTCAAGAATGGCTGATGGATCGCCAGCAACGTCGGACATGATCAATGTATCTGACGAAGCTAATACCGCCTGCCCGGCAACATTGAAACGAGTCGCAGAAATTATCGAGCGGTTTCGGCGAGTAAAACATCTCACGATCCCTCCGCTCACCGTCGAAGTGGAATCGGCAATCCCGTCGCATCGCGGATTGGGATCCGGCACGCAACTCGCGCTCGCTGCTGCGCGTGCCATCGACACTTGTCTGGAGATGGGACATGTTCCTGTCAGTGAACTGGCTCAACTGACCGGCCGAGGCCTGCGTTCTGCAGTCGGCATCTGGGGCTTCGAATCGGGAGGGCTGATCGCCGACGGCGGCAAGCTGGAATCGGAACCCGTTGGTTCTCTCTCCGCGGCAGTCCTGTTTCCGTCCTACTGGCTTTTCCTGCTGATCTTTCCCAAAACGTCCCGAGGATTGTCTGGCGACGACGAGATCTCGGCCTTTAAAGACTTGCCGGGGATGACACAGCAAACGACCCAGCGGCTCTGCGAGATTTCGTTGATGAAACTGCTGCCCGCCGTTCACGACCACAATTTCGATCTGGTTGCTTCCGCGTTGGCCGCGTACGGTCAGTTGGTTGGCGAATATTTTGCACCGGCCCAGGGCGGAGTCTTTGCGGACCCGAATATGCTGAAATTCCGCGACGTTCTCGCAGAAAAAGGCATCAAGGGTTTCGCTCAGTCATCATGGGGGCCGACTTGTGCAGTGTTGTGCAGCGACGACGAGATGGCAGACAGAGCGGTGCAGCTCATCAGGTCACTGCCCGAAGGAGCTGACTACGAATGCCAGGTGTCCTGTGCGCTTAACAACGGCGCAGACATCGATATCGTTGAAGCCTGATCCGGTTGATTGGCTACTGCCAGTAATTGCGGTCGAGAGTTCGGTAGTTGATCGCTTCGCTGAGGTGAGCCGCTGAAATCTGATCGGCGTTTTCGAGATCGGCGATCGTGCGGCTGACTCGCAGAATCTTGTCATGCGCGCGCGCTGATAGTCCCATTTCTTCCATCGCCGTTTTGAGCAAGTTCTCGGCATCAGTCTCAAGCTTGCAGTAAATTCGAATCTGCTTTGGGGACATCCGACCGTTCACCATCGCCGGCTGACCTTCGAAACGTCGCGTCTGCATTTCCCTCGCTATCACAACGTCGCCTCGCATTTTCGAACTGTCGGTTCCCGACGTCTTATTGGATAGTTCTCGGAATGGAACATTGGGGACCTCGACGTGAATGTCGATTCGGTCAAGCAGTGGTCCACTGATCCGACCGATGTACCGCTCAACCTGCATCGGACTGCAATTGCATCCTCGTTTGGGATCTCCCCTGAAACCGCACGGGCAGGGATTCATCGCAGCCACGAGCATGAGGTTTGCCGGAAAAGTCACGCTACCCATCGCCCGAGAGATAGTCACGCAAGCTTCTTCCAAAGGCTGACGCATGACTTCCAGAGTACGTCGGTTGAACTCGGGTAGTTCGTCGAGAAATAAGATCCCGTTATGAGCAAGACTGATTTCCCCCGGCGCTGGAATGCTGCCTCCACCCACGAGCCCCGCTTCGCTGATCGTGTGATGCGGCGACCGAAACGGCCGAGTCGCCATCAACGCCTGCTCTCGTTCCAGCCTTCCAACAGCACTCCAGATGCGCGTCGTTTCGAGGCTTTCTTCCGGATGTAGACGCGGCAGAATCGTCGCCAGCCTTCGCGCAAGGAGTGTCTTGCCTGTCCCCGGCGATCCGATCATGAGCAGGTGGTGCATTCCTGCGGCGGCCACAGAAACAGCTCGTTTGGCATTCTCCTGACCTTTGACGTCGGCGTAATCAACTTCGTACCGATCGAGCTCTTCGATCTTGTCTTCCCAACTGAACGCCAGCGGGTCGATCGGAATCTGCTCGACAAAGTACCCAACGGCTTCGGTCAGGCTTCCAACTGGAATCACTTCAAGGCCTTCGACAACCGCGGCTTCTCGACCGTTCTCAACGGGAACGACGATCCCCTGCATACCCTTATCCCGAGCAGCGATCGCCATGGAAAGAACGCCCTTAACCGGCCGAACCGTTCCATCAAGAGCCAGTTCACCGACCGACGAATACCTGGTCAGTCGATCGGAGTTGAGCTGATCGCTTGCCGCCAGCATGCCCAAAGAAATTGGCAGGTCGAACGAGGCGGCATCCTTCGGTAAATCAGCCGGCGACAGGTTGATCACGATTCGGTCGATCGGCCGCGTGTAGCCACTGTTGACCAGTGCGCGTTCGATTCGGTGAATGCTCTCTTTGACGGCGGCCTCGGCGAGACCCACCAGCGTTGTTCTCGGCATCGCGGCCGTAGAGATATCGACCTCAACCTCGACAGGGTGCGCCTCAATTCCGAGCAGCGAATACGTCGACAGTTTTCCCAGCATGAGCCCGCCATTCCAGTTTGGAACGGCGTTAAGGCCGCCCGATCGTGACTGAATAAGCCGGCAAATGGCTATGGCACCTCGCAGTGTCAGACTTCATCGGCCGATCAATTGCATAGTTCACGCCAGAACAGGCAGCATGTCAACCCATTGAAAACATTTGTACCAGGCAGGCTCGGAACTACCGATCGCCAGACGAGAGCTGGAAAATGAAAAAATCACATCCTGCGCTGATCTACCGAGGCGATTTGGGAGGCTCGTCGTGGAATTTCGCCCAGCAATCCCAGGCGTAGCACCACTCCATCCACATTCTTAAAAGCGACCAGAGCAGCCGCATTTTTGCGACCCCGTTGTTCGAAATAGCCTTTGCGGCTTCGGCGGATGAACTGACTTCCTGACGCAACCCCCAACGTTCGGCCAGAATTCTCGCGACGGCATCGGACGTCAGATTCGGCTCGACTTCTTCGTCTGTCAGCCCCGCACCATTGGCGAGCACGAATAACTCAAACAGCCGACCACGGTACGGGTCCATTTCCAGTGGCTTGGTGTTGGCCTCGGCTTCGTCCACGACTTCCTGCAGCTGGCTGGCGATGTGCTCAATCAGCGAAGCCTGTGATACAGGCATGTCCAGTTTTACGTTCTCAGTCACAGCACGGTTCCCTGATTTGGAGCATTTAGATCAGTAACCGTCATCCTACGACTTTCGAAACACGTTTCAAACAGGTGAGGCTCCGTCATGCATTCGTTTCAGGGAGTGATCTGAAACTTTCGGAACAATCCGAACACATGACATCCTTTTGTCGGGTGCAAACTCGATATCGCCCGATTTCGTCTGGATCTGTCGACGAGGCTCCTTGCTGGCGGTCTCTTCCTCAAACCCGGGCGGGACGATGTCCTGTTCGAAGCGATTCTGCCATGACGGCGACTCTGCTGTTTCTGACGCTAAATACAATCATTGCAGAAGCTTCCGGCTGGAGACCGACTTCGAAACAGGCATCCATTTCGTCGACGGATCCGGACGCATCGGTAGCGACATGCCGCCGCGACTGTTCGCCATCATCTGGAAGATTCGCTTCAAAGCCGAGACTAGCTACGGACGTGGCATCGATGCCAATTTCCAAACAGGCCTGATCACAAACTTCGAAGACAGTGTCCGCGAAGGTTGGCGGTTCCCAGGACGCGTCGTGACGTACGGCGACATTCAGCATAGTAACTCTGAAATCGGACGAATCGTCGTCGGATTCGCGCACCTCGATCTGGAACAAACAGAAATTTTTCCGGCGGGCGCGATCGTTTTCGAGCCAAATCCAAATTCAGGGATGACCTCTACCTCCCGCGTCCACAGATCCGGGTCCGAATGGCTGACAACGAATGACAAGGATCAATGGCTGTATTTCCGTGGTGAATACCACGGTTCTGCCTGGGCCATCGAACGAAACACTGGTAACGCCGACGTGGTCTGATTGATCGAGTACCTCGCAACATTTGGCTTGGAGACTATTCCAAGCGACAAGGAAGAGTCACCTTTGTTTTTCGAAGTTGGTTTCCTCTTCAACCGCGGCCGCGAATACCGATCAGGCGTCGGTAACTTCCTCTCGCCGACACCATCGTTCTTCGTCCAGGCAGCCGCTACCGAAAAGCGTTTGGCAACCGTTAAGAAACGTGTCGAGTATAACTTTCCGTTTTCTGTGGCGTGCGACTCTGTGGAGAGGCTATTTCGGACACGTTCCCAATTCGATGTATAGTCGGACTCGCAAGAGTTCCAGCCAACGCCGAAGTGTTGCCACTTCTACTAAGAATACTGTCAAGCCAGAATTCGATCCTGCACGTTTCCGTGGACATCGGTCAGGCGGAAGTCTCGACCCTGGAATCTCACGGTCAACTGCTCGTGATCGATTCCGAGCAGATGCAGCATTGTGGCGTGCATGTCGTGAACGCTGACGACATCTTCCACGGCGTTGTAGCCGAGTTCATCGGTCGCTCCGTAAGTCATTCCGCCTTTCACTCCGCCGCCGGCCATCCACATCGAGTAACCCTTGATGTGATGATCCCGGCCGCTGCCCTGAGCCATCGGGGTGCGACCGAATTCGCTGGCCCAGATAATCAACGTGTCTTTCAGCATGTCTCGTTGTTTCAGATCTTTGATCAAAGCAGCCGTTCCCTGATCGCAGAGTTTTGCCGTTCCAGCCGATGCGTTTTTGATCCCACCGTGGTGATCCCAACCGCGATGGTAGAGCTGAATAAATCGCACGCCGCGTTCAGCCAATCGCCGAGCGAGCAGACAGTTGGAAGCGTAAGTTCCGTCCGCTCCTTTCGTCCCGTACGACTCGAGCGTCTCCTTCGATTCGCCGGAGAAGTCCATTAACTGCGGCACACTTGTCTGCATGCGGAACGCGAGTTCGTACTGCGCGATCCGAGTTGCGATCTCAGGGTCATCGACCGTCTCGTTGCGGATGCTGTTGAGTTGCTGAACGGCGTCGACGGCTTCTCGCTGCTGCTCGATCGAAATCCCTGGCGGGTTCTTCACATAAAGAACCGGGTCACCCTGCGAGTGAAATTGCACTCCCTGGAAACGACTCTGGAGAAAGCCACTGTGCCATTGCCGCGCGGCGATCGGTTGATTCTGCCCACCGCCGACCGAAGTCATGACAACAAACCCCGGCAGGTTGTCGGCTTCAGCACCAAGCCCGTACAGCAACCACGAACCCATCGAAGGCCGGCCACTGATTGACGTTCCTGTGTTCATGAAAGTGTGGGCGGGGTCGTGGTTGATGGCTTCGGTCTTGAGCGACCGAATGATACACATCTCGTCGGCAACTTCGGCGAGGTGCGGAAAGATCGACGCCATCTCTATACCGGATTCACCACACTTCTTAAACGGGTGCTGGGGAGCCATGCACTTGAGTTGCTTCCCCTGTAACTGCGCGATCGGCTGCCCCTTCGTGTAGGAATCGGGCATCGGTTTACCGTCCATGTCGGCAAGCTTTGGCTTATTGTCGAACGTCTCCAGGTGCGAACTTCCTCCGGCCATGCAGAGGAAGATTACTCGCTTTGCCTTCTGTGGAGCGTGCAGTTTCTTGACCGCTCCCGTCCAGCGATCCACCTGCTGCTTCGGCTTAGTGGCCTGAGCAACAGACTGCTTCAGCATCGAAGCCAGCGCGTAAGCACCAAGTCCCTGTGACGATCGACCGAGAAACGCACGGCGGGCGAGTGATTCGTTGAACATTTTCTTAATCCTGCTGATTAGCATTCAGGCTGCTGATCGACAGCTGAAAGCGTCTGTAATTATCCGAGTAAATCGTAAACAACGTCGCCTGTTGGAACGAGTCGGTGCGGACGGTCTAGTTGGTCGGGGATGAAACTATCGTGTCGAATTCCCAGACAGTGATAAATCGTCGACACGATATCGCCCGGAATCAGCGCATCGCGAGATGGAAAGGCGCCAGTCTTGTCGCTCGATCCATAGATCATACCTTCTTTGAACCCGCCGCCGATAAGCTGAAGGCTATAGCAATAGTTCCAGTGGTCGCGGCCTGCATTGTTTCCGTTAACCTTTGGCGTTCGACCAAAGTCGCCCATGATCGCGACGACAGTGCGTTCCAGCATGCCGCGGTCAGCGAGGTCTCCAACAAGACTGGCCACACCGGCGTCGAGCTGTGGCAGCAAAGTCTTCTTGAGTTTGACAAAATTGCTGCTGTGTGAATCCCACGTCGCGTTGGCATCGGGCGCCCAGGACAAGGTGACCAGCCGCGTGCCAGCTTCAAGCAGCCGACGAGCCAGCAGAAGGCTTTGTCCGTAGATATTTCTTCCGTATGAATCACGTAGTGAATCCCGTTCGGATGAAATCTGAAAGGCCTGTTGAGCGGCAGACGAGGTCAACAGATCGATCGCTCTGTTCTGAAGGCCGGTCATCCCCTTTGATTGGATTTGTTCTGACACTCGCACATCCAGCCCGTCGAACAGATTTCGTCGAGCCTGCAAACGCTCGGCGGACACACCCGTCTGCAGCGTCAATTCCGGAATCGAAAAGTCGGCGGAGTTGGGATCTTTCAGCACGAACAAAGGATCGTGACGTCGCCCCATAAACCCGGCGAAGAAGCCAGGCTGTGGAGGCCCCTTGGCCCCTTCCTTCGTAATGTATGGCAGGACGACATGCGAAACAGCGTTTTGCTTCGGTGGGCGGATCATGCTGGCGACCGACCCGAGCGTCGGGTAATCCGTCTGCTTCGCTCCGCCCCCGATCTCGCCTCGATCATGACCGGTCATCGCCGCATAAACAGCGGCAGCGTGAGCGTTGTTGACTCCGTGATGCATCGACCGAACAATCGTCGAGTGATGAGCTAGCCGAGCCATACGTGGAAGGTGTTCCGACATCTGGTAGCCGGGTAGCGAAGTCGCGATCGGCTTGAACTCGCCGCGGATCCCTTCGCTCTCGTTCGGCTTCATATCCCACATGTCGAGATGCGATGGCCCTCCGTTTAAGAAGATCACAATGCAGGCATCGGCACTCGCGTTGAAACCCTTCGCCGCTGTACTTTCTTCAGCCTGCAACAACCGCGACAGCGTGACACCCATCAGTCCCAAACCACCAACCTGCAACATCTCCCGCCGTGATGCCCGTTGAGAATGGATGTTCGAGGGATTCATATTTCGCAAGTCTCTGACTCTCAGGCCGTGTCAGCAGGTAAACCCAAAACGACGTGTATGAATGTCTGACAATCTTATGAAACTGTGTCACGAATTACGCGGGCAAGTCCCGTTCATTTCAGTGCTTTTCTACGAACTGCCGCCTCTTCAGCGATCTTACTGAACTTTGCTTCGGCACGATCGTAGGCTGCTCGTGCAGCCGGACGTTCTTTTTCTGAAATCCTATTGCTGCGAAATTGCCACAATTGATCGATGACATCCAGACACCAGCGAGCGCTGTCCGCTGATGCTCGGATCGGCTTTCTTTCGACGATGACGTTAACCGGGTTTGTGTGAAGCTGCGGAAAGTGTCTTAGAGCGACCCAGCTACTCTCCACAATGTTGACTGAAAACTCAACGTCATGCGGTTTCCCATCAGCGAGGACGTAGGCGGAAGCAACTGCTTCGCCATTGACGACGATTTCGACTTTCCGCTTTCCTCCTTTGACATAGTCCACCGAACGCGGCGCGTGCAAATTGACTGTGTCGCCGACGATCCTTCGCCCGGCAGACGGCATGACGTTTCCGTACGCTACGCCGATTGGCGTAGCGGGCGCAAAGGAAACAGTCGCTTTTACTTTGACCTTACCGGGGCCCTGCAGCTTGACATCGCCAAAGCCAGGACACTGACTCTCGACCGAGAAACCCAGCGCGTGCGCAAATCCGTCCGAAACGTACGACTTGCCGGCCGCGATGCCGTCACACCAGTCACCAAAGTCGAGTTGCGCAACCTTGCCGAGTTGCACGTAGACTCGACCTTGCCCAACGCGCCGACTGCTCATGCAGGGAAAGTCAGTTTCACCACTCAGCTTGATCGGGAATCCGCAGTTCATGAGATGGTACCAGGTGTTCCATTCAGGAATTCGTGCGGTGTCCATCGCACTGATGAAATCGCAGACTCCCTCGGCCGTGCTGACACAAATCTCCAATGCTCCGCCGCCATTCATGAACGGGATCGCTGTGTTGGGCAGTTTGTTGGCGGCGCGTTCGACGCTGCGTGACAGTTCTGCAAACGTCAATTGCCGGTTACCGTCGGTGTCGATCTTTGCAAACGGCTCAGGCATCAGGGCATGCTGGATTTCCTGTTTGTCCAGGCCTTCGCTGGCGTCGATGTCCCACGTCTCTAACAGCCGTTTTCCCTCGTAGCCGGGATTCACCTGCAGTGCCGAGTGCGGGTACCCGGTAACTCCACCCTGATCTTTACACCATTTCAGGACGGGCACCGTCCACGTCGGCCAACCGCGATCCTTTGAACCGTTAGAACCAGGGTAAGTCTGATTCTTCAGGTTAAGCAGACATACATGGCCAAGTGACGCTGATCCGAACCCGCTGATTTCCAGGTCATACTTCAGCAGTGTCGTCGACTCGCTGATCGCATCGGCTTTCGGACTGAAGTAGTTTCGTTGAAAGTCAAAGCACGGTCCCCACGTCAGCACACAGCCAACGTTCAATCCTTCTCCTTTGACCTGCAGAAACATGTCCTGCGGACTGACACCCTTAGTTGGCGAGTCGTAGTGTGAACAACCTGCTCCGTGAATGTGATGGTCGCCGCAATAGAACCCACTGGCCATCGGATCGACCCAACGATTCATTCTGAATTTGACGGGCGGATCGTTGGTGTCCTGTACCACGATCTTCTTCTGCTGAACGTAGTATTCGGGGCCGCGAGAAAAGTGGAATGTAAACTCACCAGGCGGCAACAGTACGACGTCTCCGTGTCGGCGATAGATCTGCGGTTGAAAGAAGAAGTCGGGTGCCAGCCGTTTCGCCTGTGACGGATAAATTCGATCGAACTTGTCGCGGATGATCAGTCGCCCGACGGTGGGTTGGCCGTCGACGTCATGTAGCTCCAGCTTGACGGGCACGGCAGGCTTCACATCAAACAGGATCGGAACTTCGCCGCGAAACCCAATGTCCTGCGTGCCAGTTCCGACATCGAAACCCAGAGTCGCTTCGCGTTTGCCGAACTCGCTGGAGTAAACCAGGACAATCGCATACTCGACTTCCAGCCCGCTGAGCTGCCTGGTCATCGGCGGACGCTGAAACATTTCAACTGACAGGAAACGGTCAGTCTTACCTTCGGTATTCTCACTCTGGTTGAGCTCTGTCTGCGCTTGTCGCTGCAGAATCGCTTCCGCCGCTCCCGCATAAACGGCTCCACCCTGGGGACTGCGAACTCGCAGTTGATTAGCGACGGTGCTGTGGTTGACAACTTTAATCAGTAGCGGCGTGAATCCTCCTTGCTGAATAGTCGCATCTTCGGGGCCACGTTCGACCTTCACACGAACTTCGGGATTCAACGAGACGACAGCGATTACATGTGGATCCAGTAGTTTCTGAATTCCCTTCGCGTCGCGTTCCTTCCGTGCCGCCGCTAGCTGATTTGAAAGTGATTCGGGCAGCGGCTGTCCGAGAAATTTCAATGCCTCGACAAGCCGTCCGACATTCGCCGCAAGTGGTTGCCCTTCGACAGGCTCGTAGGAGATTTCTGCAGCATTGGAATTAGAAAACGTGCATCCATAAGCGGCGAAAAGAAACACCACTTTTATAATCCAAAGTTGTCGCATGGCAGAAAATCCGACGTAAGAGCGGGTAGGTCAGGCACTGCCCACCAATGGCGATCAGTAGGGTGAGCGATGCCCA
The DNA here is from genome assembly GCA_937904325.1 of uncultured Planctomyces sp. Classification (GTDB taxonomy): domain Bacteria; phylum Planctomycetota; class Planctomycetia; order Planctomycetales; family Planctomycetaceae; genus JABMPE01. Next base: position 20,125 of record CALGTK010000457.1, on the reverse strand, counting down.
CCCTACGGTTCAATGGTCGCATCGAGGGCTAGCCTCAGACGACTGGGAGTATCCACGGCTTGCGGTATTCCGGACGGCTTCGCAGTGCATTAGCTTCGATGTCGTTTTCAAAGGTTTCTGTCTTCGCGTCGAAAATCAGCTGGCGGCCGACTCGCGCGGCAACGTTACCCGCGTGACAAAGGAGCGACGCCGGGTGTCCGACAGTTTCAAGATCGCACGCGGGTTTTTCGCGCGACTTGATGCAGTCGATAAAGTTCTGCACGTGTGGACCTTCGAAGCTGTCACCGCTGACCTGTTTGATCAGTTTGTTTCGAGCCGTGTAGGCACTCCAGCCTGTGTTGCCGATGATGATGTAACCCTGGTCGCCGTAGACGGCCGCACCTTCGGAGTTCTGATGGAACGAGTACGGCGCCCAGATGCGCATTTCGTACGTCAGGAGTTTACGATGCTCACCCGAGTGATATTCGTAGTTGACCTGCAGCGTGTCGGGGAACTCCTGAGCATCGTCGAAGTACCACTTGCCGCCTGAAGCCTGGATCTTGCGAGGGATGTCGGGGAGTGGATCGCCCTGAGCTTCGCAAGCAGCCGACAAAGCCGCGACGGCCATATCGAGACGATGGACTCCGTCATTGCCAAGGTCGCCGGTTCCGTAGTCATAGAACCATCGCCATCGTCCGTGAAAACGGTTGCGATTGAACGGTCGCTTCGGAGCCGCTCCCAACCAGAAATCATAATCGATTCCCGGAGGCGGATCGCTGTCTGGCGGAAAACCAATCGACCCCTGCTTCGTGCTTTCCCAGGCTTTGGCCACCATACAACGACCGAGTGCTCCCGTTCGAATAAACTCTAACGCCGACTTAATACGGTCAGTCGAGCGGTGTTGCGACCCCATCTGCACCACACGTTTGTGCTTTTTCAGAGCCGCGACCATCGTCTGTCCTTCAACAATGTTGTGGCCGTCCGGTTTCTCGACATAAACATCGATGTCCGCCTGACAGGCCATGATTGTCGGAATGGCGTGCCAGTGATCGGGCGTGCCGACGACTAAAGCGTCGAGCTTGTAATCGTCAATGAGTCGCCGGAAGTCTTTCTCGGCGGAAGGTTTCGTCCCTTGCCGTTTCGTTACTTCCGCAACGGCTTTGTCACGTTTCGCCGAGTCCAGATCGGCGATCGCAACAATTTCGGCGTTCGGATTCGAAGCGAACGTACGGTTCAGCGAGAGCGCTCGTCCGCCGCCACCGACCACGCCAACGCGAAGACGCTCGCTGGCCGCCGCATTGGCCACTTGATGTCCGGCAAGAACTGTCGCCGCAGCTGCGGTTGACGATGAACTTTTCAGAAACTCACGACGGTCCATGATAACTCTCCGTCTTCTGGTTCGATCTGGAAATCCACTCAGCGTGTGTCAGGACAGACTGTAATGATTTCCTGGAACGAGCCGTCCGGCAAGCCATCACGGTCATCATGTCTGGACCAGTCGATCTGGCTGTCACTTTTCGGCACGAAACGGGCTTCGGGCAGGACCGGCCATCCGTCACGCTCAGGAGTACCATGGTGATCACGGAATCTCTGCCGATCTCGTCGTTGGTTCTGGATTCCCGATCGCAAATGGCCCTCTGGGTTATCGCCGACAGAATGAAGAACTGGAAAAACTGGCCACAACTGACCCGTTAACCGAGTGTTTGAATCGGCGATCGTTCTTCACCTGCTGCGAGGAATACTGGGCTCGAGCGGTCGACGACAAACTGCCAATCTCGGGAATCATGGTCGACATCGACTTCTGCAAGTCGATTAACGATGACCGTGGCCACTCGGTGGGGGACGACGTACTGCGTGGTATCGCGGCCACGCTGCGGGATGCCGTGCGACTCGGCGACCTGGTTTGCCGGTACCGTGGCGAAGAATTTTGCGTCATCCTTCCTCATTACGGATATCGATGCGGCAACAGCGATCGGCGAGAAAATTCGAGCAGCGGTTGCAGGCACTAAGTTTCCGCTACTCTCGATCACACTCGGCCCCAAAGAACCGCACGACATGCTCGATCAGGCCGACAAGTGCCTGTACGTCGCCAAACGGAACGGTCGAAATCAAGTCGTACGGTTCGACCAGGTACCAGAAGACGTTAAGGTCGACGAATCGGCGGTGGCGCGGACTCGGTCTGAAGAATCCAGTTTCGAATCACACGGCACAACACAAGTACCATACCGGGCTGTCGCCGCTCGCGTATCGGCATTCAGAAACGGCGGGGCACAGTCGACGGGTTGCCGACCTTTGCCTGATGGCTGCCGAAGGGCTGCTTACTCCGAAAGACACTTGCACTCTTGAGATTGCGGCATTGTTGCACGACATCGGCAAAATCGGCGTGCCCGATGCCATACTGTTAAAGAACGGTCCGTTGTCCCTCGACGAATGGGAAGTCATGCGGCAGCACGATCGCATCGGTGTAGAGCTCGTGCGAGCTTCGTTCGACTGCGAATCCGTTACTTCGATCGTCGAGTCTTACCGTGCTCACTTTGGCGGGACTCGTAATCGACGAGGTCTGCCATCCGGTGATGCAATTCCGGTTGGGGCTCGTGTTCCGGCCATCGCCGATGCCTACGCTGCGATGACAACTGGCCGGCCTTACCGAAAAGTACTTTCGCAGGAAGAGGCATTCGACGAATTGCGACAGTGCGGAAATAATCAATTCGATCCGCAAATGGTAGAACGTTTCATCGCGATGGTTCTGGCCAACGTACGACCAGAGGAGTTTAACGATTCGACGGCATCTCTGTCACGGGATTCGGCACTCGGGATCGGTCAGCACATTGAACGTCTGATCAACGCGTTGGAGACGCAGGATTTTGATGGCATGAATGCTATGGCCACACAGTTGCATTCAATTGCTGAACAGGCTGGCTTGCCATTATTTGCCAGGCGTGCCGAACGGCTGCGCGACGTCTTTACGTCAGACGGCCAACTACTCGACATTCTGGACTGTGCCAACGAGCTAATCGAACTTTGCCGTTCAACACAGTCAGCCTGGCTGCGAACTGACGAATTCGTCGCTCGCTAACCACGACTGCGATTCGGCTAAAAATCGGCGCTCTTTGGCACTCGTGGAAACGGGATACAGTCTCGGATATTCTGCATGCCGGTCATCAGTTGGATCAGACGCTCGAAGCCCAGTCCAAATCCGGAATGCGGCACTGTTCCATACCGTCGAAGATCGACGTACCACCAGTATTCTTCCGGCTCGAGCCCGCACTCTTTCATGCGTAATTCCAGAACGTCCAGACGTTCTTCACGCTGACTGCCGCCAATGATTTCTCCGATCCGTGGCACTAGAACGTCCATCGCTCGGACAGTTTTGCTGTCGTCGTTGCACCGCATGTAGAACGGTTTAATCGTCCGCGGGTAGTCGAACAGAATGACCGGCTGTTTGAAGTGCTGTTCAGTCAGGAAGCGTTCGTGCTCTGCCTGAAGATCATGTCCCCACTCGACGGGGTATTCGAACTTCTGTCCACTCTTCTGGAGGATGTCGACCGCTTCTGTGTAAGGCAGTCGGATGAACTTATTTTCGGTGATGTTGCGGAGTGTCTCCAGCACGGTCTTGTCGATGCGGAGGTTGAAGAACTCCATATCTTCCGCGCATCGTTCGAGTACTCGATTGATGACGTGCTGAACGAACTTCTCAGCGAGCTCCATGTTGTCGGTCAGTTCGTAAAAAGGCATCTCCGGTTCGATCATCCAGAACTCAGCCAGATGTCGCGTCGTGTTGGAATTCTCAGCTCGGAACGTCGGGCCGAATGTGTAACACTCGCCCATTCCGCAGGCAAAGATCTCAGCTTCGAGTTGCCCGCTGACGGTCAGCGCCGCTCGCTTGCCGAAGAAGTCCTGTGCGTAGTCGAGCTTCGTCTGAACTGCGGCGAGTCGTTCCAGGTTCAATGTTGTGACGCCAAACATTTGCCCGGCGCCTTCGCAGTCACTGGTCGTGATGACGGGTGTCTGGATGTAATAAAACCCGCGATCCTGGAAGAACTCGTGAACGGCCGCTGACGCCGCATTTCGAACTCGAGTGATCGCGCCAAACGTGTTAGTTCGTGGACGAAGGTGAGCAATCTCGCGGAGAAACTCGAAGCTATGCCGCTTCTTCTGCAGCGGGTAAGTGTCGCTTTCGGCCGTACCGTGGAGAATCAGTTCCGTGGCGTGAAGTTCGACTCGCTGACCTTTACCGGGCGAGTCTTTCACCTCACCGTTGACCGAAACACAGCTTCCGGTCGTAACATCTTTGATGCAGTCGTAACCGGGTGTATCTGAGTCGACGACGACCTGAATACTGCTGAAGCAGCTTCCGTCGTTCAGTTCGACGAATGAAAATCCCTGCTTCGAGTCGCGGCGAGTTCGAACCCAGCCTCCGACCTTAACAGTGTCGCCCGGCTGGGCGTCCTTCAGAACCTTTGAGACGTGAGTTCGCACCATGACTTCGCTCCGTCGGTTGGTGATGCGCCGACTCGTGACACGCAACATCCAGTTGCGATCAATCAGCCGTCGGCTTTCAGGATTTCAGCGATTCGACAGCCGCGTCACGAGTGTCGAAAAGATTCCAGAGCCTCTCAACCTGCGTGACTTCCAGAACGTCGGCACACGGGCCTTTTGCATTACATACAGACAGCTTGCCATTGCGGGTCGTCAGTCGCCGCCAGATTCGGAACAGAGTTCCCAGGAACGACGACCCGAAGAACTTTGTCCGGGCCATATCGACAACGATCAAAGGTGGATCCGCCGACCGAGCGATTTCCAGCAGCTTGGTGGACGCTGCTTCGAGGCCCGGCTCGTCCAGGTTGTCGTACTGTTCACCCAGAACGATGACAGTAACGCCGTCGATTTTCAGGATTTCCAGATCAGATTGTGACATCGTACAGCCCATTCACTTCGGTTGCTGCCCGCTACCGTTCTGTACGTTTCATTAAGAATATCAACGCACGATGTCAATGATGCGAGGGTTGACCATGTCTGATTGTAATTCACGCATAACCGTCAATGGATGCGTTTTCGGCTGTCGCAGAATTTCCCGGCCGGCTTTGTGCAAGACTCAAATCGTCGATGCCAGGTTAAACGCGTCAGTCAGCAGTTGTCCGAGCCGAACGACGAATCGAGCAGCGTCAGCTCCGTTAATGACTCGATGGTCATACGACATCGACAGCGGCAGCATGAATCGTTCTTCGATTTCGCCATCGCGAATCTGCAATTCATTGCGGCCTCGCGACATTCCCAGGATGGCAACTTCGGGATAGTTCACGATCGGCGTGAACGCCGTTCCGCCGATGCCGCCGAGATTGGTGATCGTGAAACATGCTCCCTGCATCTCGTCCATCGTGACTTTGCGATCCCGGGCTCGGCCGGCGACATCAGACAGCTCAATACCAATTTCTGCAACGCTCTTCTTATCGCAGTCTTTGATCACTGGAACGAGCAGACCGTTCGGAGTATCGACCGCACATCCGATGTTGAAGAATTTGCGATAAACGATTTCGTTCGTCTGCGGATCGAGGCTGGAATTGAACTTCGGAAACTCTTTCAGGCAAACGACGGACGCCTTCATCGCGATGGCTGTCATCGTGACTTTGGGTGCTCCGGTTTTCTTCGCCATTTCTGAGTAACGTCGCCGTGCGGCTTCAAGATCGGTGATGTCGACGAGGTCGTGCTGGGTCACGTGAGGAATTACGTTCCAGCACATACTGAGGTTTGCGGCAGCCGATCGGGAGATCTTATTCATCGGCTCACGTTCGACCGGTCCCCACTTCGTGAAGTCTGGCAGCGGTGGTGGAGCATAACTTCCTCCACCCGAAGCGGCACTGCCACCTTCCATAACTCGTTTTACGTGTGACTTCACGTCTTCCTGCGTAATTCGTCCGCCAGCGGCCGACCCGGAAACGTCGTGAAGATCGACTCCCAACTGACGTGCCAATCGACGAGTTGCCGGGCCAGCTGGCGCCGGAGCTCGGTCATCCGCCGGGGCAGCACTTGCAACCGGCGCTGGCGTTGCTGCGGCCGGAGCAGAGGGCGCGGCCGCTACAGGTTGAGATGTCGGAGCGGCGGCAGAAGTGGCAGCGGATTCGGCTGCTGCGGGAACTGCCGGTGCTTCTTTGGCCGGTGCTTCTTCGGCCGATACAGCACCAGCATCTGAGGATTCAATCGTGAGCAGCACGGCACCGACTGCCAGAGTGTCGCCAGGACGGGCGTGAATTTTCACAACCTTACCACCAATCGAGCAGTCGACATCGGTGGCGGCTTTTTCTGTTTCAACCTCGGCAACGATCGTGCCTGGCTCGATGACGTCTCCAACGGAAACGCTGAGTGCCGCGAGATCGACTTCTGAGATGCCTTCCCCGACGTCCGGGATTTTGAACTCGGCCATGGTTGTCTCTTCTGGTCGTGAGTGGTGATCGATTTATTTTGAAGTGGAATCCGTCGGGTGTATCTCGACGCAACGATCAAATTTGCTGTCGTTTCCAGTGGCGCGTCAAGACGCACACTGCATCAAGCATAAAGCGGATCGACTTTTTCAGGATCGATCTGCAGGTCCGCGAGCACTTGCGGAAGTTTGGCTGCGGGAAAGTTTCCGTTCTTCGCGAGCGCTGCCAGAGTCGCGTAGGTGACACATTCGGCGTCGATTTCGAAGTGACGACGTAGTTGTGGTCGAGTGTCTGATCGCCCGAAACCGTCGGTTCCGAGGATGACATAGTCGCCCGGAACCCACTCGCGAATCTGGTCGGCGACCAGTCGAACGTTGTCGCTGGACGAAATGAAAGGTCCGTCAATGTCTTCCAGTGTTTGCTCCAGGTAGCTCGACTTTGCAGGTTCGGTCGGATGCAGACGATTCCAGCGTTGAGCCTGCATTGCTTCGCGACAAAGTTCGGAGTAGCTGGTGACACTCCAGACGTCAGTGCCAATTCCATACTGCGAAGCCAGCATATCCTGAGCTCGCAGAACTTCGTTGAGGATCGTTCCGCTACCAAACAACTGAGGCCGCTGCTTCGGGTTGGCGTCGGAAGATTCAGTGCTTCTCAGTTTGTACATGCCGCTGAGGATGCCGTCGTGGCTGCCTTCCGGCATGGCCACCATCTGGTAGTCCTCGTTGTAAACGCTGAGGTAGTAAATCAGCGACTCGTCGTCCTGGTACATTCGCTTCATGCCGTCACGAATAATGGCGATCAGTTCGTAGCCGTAAGCTGGGTCGTAGGCGACGCAATTCGGAACGGTTGTCGCGATCAAATGGCTGTGTCCATCTTCGTGTTGCAGACCTTCGCCGTTGAGCGTTGTGCGACCGGAAGTACCACCGAGCAGGAAGCCCTTCGCTCGCGAATCAGCAGCACACCAGATCAGATCGCCGACTCGCTGGAAGCCGAACATCGAATAGAAGATGTACATCGGAATCATGTTGACGCCGAGGTTCGAATACGCCGTGCCGGCGGCGATGAACGATGACAACGCACCCGCTTCGTTGATCCCTTCTTCGAGGATCTGCCCGTCTTTGGCCTCTCGATAGTACATCAACTGGTTGCGGTCGACCGGCTCGTAAAGCTGTCCCTTGCTGGAGTAGATACCGCACTGTTTAAAGAGCCCTTCCATGCCAAACGTACGGGCTTCGTCTGGAATGATCGGTACGAGCCGCTTGCCGATTGACTTGTCTTTCAAGAGAAAACTGAGGAACTGGCCAAAGACGCCCGTTGTCGATCCCGACTTATCGACGAGACGTTTATCGTGAAACTCGATGCAGGTTTCGAAAGACGGAAGCTCTATCTTCTCGTCAGTCGGCCGTCGAGCTGGCAGGAACCCGCCAAGAGCTTCACGTCGCTCGTGGAGATATTTCGATTCGTTGCTCTCAGCCGGAGGCTGGTAGAAATCGATTTCTTCGACGTCTTCGTCACTGACTGGAATGCCGAAGCGATTGCGGAACTCCATCAGCTCCTGCTCATTCGCCTTCTTGACGTTGTGAGCAACGTTGCGACCTTCGCCGGCTTCTCCAAGACCGTATCCTTTGATGGTCTTAGCAAGGATGACTGTCGGCGAGCCCTTGTGATCCATCGCGGCTTTGTAGGCGGCGTAGACTTTTTCAGGATCGTGACCGCCGCGGTTAAGCTTTTCGAGCTGGTTGTCAGACAGATGCTCGACCATCTTCTGGAGCTCGGGAGTGTTGAAGAAGTGCTCGCGGATGTACGCACCCGTTTCGACCGAATACTTCTGGTACTGCCCGTCGACGACTTCGCCCATGCGTCGTACCAGGATGCCGTCCTCATCAGCCTGAAGCAGCTGTTCCCACAATCCGCCCCAGATGACTTTGATGACGTTCCAGCCGGCGCCTCGGAAGGCGGCTTCGAGTTCCTGAATAATCTTGCCGTTGCCTCGAACAGGACCATCGAGTCGCTGCAGGTTGCAGTTCACAACGAACGTCAGGTTGTCGAGGTTTTCTCGTGACGCTAGCGTCAGCGCGCCGAGCGATTCCGGTTCGTCGATTTCGCCATCGCCCAAAAAAGCCCAGACGTTGGATTTGGAAGTGTCCTGCAGACCGCGGTGTTCCAGGTAACGTAAAAAGCGAGCGTGATAGATCGCGGTGATCGGGCCAAGACCCATCGACACGGTTGGGAACTGCCAGAAGTCCGGCATCAGCCATGGATGCGGATAAGACGACAGTCCACCGCCGCGTGGAATCTCTCGACGGAAACGAAGCAGATTGTCTTCACTAAGCCGGCCTTCCATGAACGCTCGCGAGTACACGCCTGGCGAAGAATGTCCCTGGAAGTAAACCAGGTCGCCGGTGTGGTCGTCAGTTCGAGCGTGGAAGAAATGGTTGAAGCCGACTTCGTAAAGCGTCGCACAGGAAGCGAACGTCGAAATGTGACCGCCGACTCCGGCGTAGTCCCGGTTCGCTCTCACGACCATTGCCATTGCGTTCCAGCGAATGATGCTCTTAATTCGTCGCTCAAGATCGCGATCGCCAGGGTACGGCGGCTGATCCTGAGTCGGAATTGTGTTGATGTACGGCGTATTCGCTGTGAATGGTAAATGCACTCCGCACTGGTAGGCTCGCTCCTGGAGCAACGTAAGCATCTGCTGAACCCGCTCGCGCCCGTACCGATGCAGCAGATCGTCGAGCGAATCAAACCACTCGTCCAGTTCTGCCGGATCAAAGTGAGCAGTGGGATCGACGCCTGTGGCTTGCGTGACGTTTTCAGTCATGGATAGCTCTGAGAACTGTGGGGAGTTTTGTCTGGAAGCCGGAGGTGGGGCCGGCAGAATGGGGCGGCCCAATCCATTCCGTGGCCGAACTTCGCTGAAAGCTTTGAGCGACTGCGCCGCCGCCGGGTTCGATCGCCTCTGCCGAATTATTCCATTCTGCAGTGCGGAAAATCGCCGGAAGCTCCTGATGGGCTGCCGATTATGCCAGTCCGTCCTGACACCGGCAACCAAGCCAGTGAGACTGCGCAGTTATGGCGTTCTGGTCGCTGATTGACGTGATCGAATCAGCCGCGGAATATGGTGTATGGTTATCGCAGGAGACGGAATTAGTTCATTTAAGTTAGTATTGTTTGATAGTGGTTGCCTTGCAGTAAGAAACCGGCCGCGATATTTTTTGACTAATCAAAAAATAACGAAATATCGTCCGCTCGGAGATCTTGAGATGCGGTGCCAAAGCTATGGACCACTGACATCGACCGCTCACTTCGCCGGGCTGAGCGGAATCGCCATTGCGGCGGCACTCGTGTGCGGGTGCTCCGGCTCGAACCATCCAGCACCAACCAACGGCTCGTCCGAAGAAACCGGGACATTTGGATCAGCTTCCGAAAGCGGGAAGCTCAACATCGTCACCACAACGGCGATGGTCAACGACATCGTTACAGCCGTCGCCGGCGATCGAGCGATCGTCACCGGCCTGATCAAGGGGACTCAGGACCCCCACATGTTCACAACCGGGCGGAACGACGTGAATGACATGCTTAGTGCCGACGCCATTTTCTACACCGGTCTGATGCTCGAAGGACGCATGGCTGACGACTTCGCATTGGTCGGTCGTAAAGGCAAGCCGGTCTTCCCAGTCACAGAAGGGCTGGATCGAGAAAAACTCCGTGAACCGCCCGAGTTCGAAGGTCACTGGGATCCGCACGTCTGGATGAATGTCGAATTGTGGAGTGAGTGCGTCGGACAAATCTCCAGGGAACTTGGCGCAATGGATTCAGGTGCGGCGAGTGACTACCAGGCCCGCGCAGACGAATACCGCCAGCGACTGACCGAACTCGACAGCTACATTCGGAAAGTCATCGCCACGATCCCGAAAGAGCAATGCTATCTGGTGACTGCCCATGACGCATTCGGGTATTTCGCTCAGGCTTATGGGGTTGAGGTTAAGGCAATCCAGGGAATTTCCACTGATTCGCAGGCCGCAATCTCAGATATTAACTCGCTCGTAGACTTCATCGTCGAAAACAAAGTACCGGCGATCTTCGTTGAATCCAGTGTATCTCAGAAAAACATCGAAGCTGTTATCGAAGGCTGCGAGTCACGTGGCTGGACACTCAAGATCGGGGCGGAGCTTTACTCAGACGCGATGGGCGATCCGGGAAAGTACGAAGGTACTTACATCGGGATGATGGATCACAACGCGACAAAGATTGCGAGAGCCCTCGGTGGCGAAGCCCCGGAAAAGGGATGGCAAGGCAAACTCAGCGATAAGACCGAACACTAAGATGGAATCAGTACCTTCCAACCTTGAATCCACGACGGGTGAAGTGACGCATCCAGAGTGGTCGCCGCTTTCAATTCACGACATGACCGTCGCGTACCATCGGCAACCGGTCCTGTGGGACATCGACTACGACGCCCCACCCGGAAAGCTGATCGCGATCGTCGGTCCAAACGGCGCCGGCAAGAGTACGCTTATTAAGGCGGCGTTGAATCTTGTCCCGACGATTTCGGGAAGCGTTGCGGTGTTCGGTGGTCAGTACCGAACACAGCGAGGCCGAGTTGGCTATGTTCCTCAGCGAAGTTCTGTTGACTGGGACTTTCCGGTCAACGCCCTGGAAGCTGTTACGATGGGCCTGTATCGAAAGATCGGCTGGTTCCGTCCGGTACGAAAGCACCATCGTCAGCTGGCGATGAAAGCACTCGTTCGAGTCGGCATGCAGGACTTCGCAATGCGGCAGATCAGCCACCTTTCAGGTGGACAGCAGCAGCGAGTCTTCCTGGCAAGAGCCCTCGCGCAGGAAGCCGATCTGTACCTCATGGACGAACCCTTCGCCGGCGTTGACGCCGCGACTGAACGAGCCATCGTCGACGTACTCAAGGATCTTCAACAGGCTGGCAAAACAGCGCTGGTCGTGCATCACGATCTTCAAACTGTCGCCGAGTACTTCGACGAAGTCATCCTGTTGAATCTCCGCCTCGTTGCCAGCGGCCCGGTTAAAGAAGTCTTCACCACAGAAAACCTGCGCGCCACCTATGGCGGCAAACTTGCATTGCTCGATCAGGTCGGCCACCGCATGACGATGCGAGGCGAGCGGTGACGATGTTCCTCTTCCTTATCGTCTTTGCGATTCCTGCTTCGACGTTCGCGGCCGAATCCAACGACATCGTCCGCGTTCTAACCCTGCAGGATTACAATACAAGAGTCGTGCTGTTGGGGACGCTGCTGCTTGGAGTAACGTCGGGAATCGTCGGCACTTTCATGCTACTCAGGCGGCAGGCATTGATCGGCGACGTCGTCAGCCATTCGGCATTACCTGGTGTTGCCATCGCGTTTCTGATCGGCGAAGCCGTTTCGCCGGGATCAGGACGCTCGCTGCACTGGTTGCTCACGGGAGCCGCCGCGACAGGATTACTCTCCGTCGTTTGTGTAGGAATTATCCGGCGATACTCGGTTGTCAAACCCGACGCCGCGATGGCAACTGTGCTGGGAGTCTTCTTCGGCTTCGGAGCTGTCCTCTTTAAGACCGTCCAGGAACTACCGACCGGCAACCAGGCGGGCCTCCAGCAATTTATTCTCGGTTCAGCGTCGACCATGATCGCATCCGACGTCGCGATCATTGCGAAAGCCACCGCCGTCGTGCTGGTGCTCAGTCTGCTTCTTTTTAAAGAGCTATCAATTTTGAGCTTCGACGAAGACTTCGCCGCAGTTCAGGGTTGGCCGGTCGGAATGCTCGACCTTGGCTTAACCGGCCTCGTCGTCGGTATTACGGTCATCGGCCTGGAAAGCGTCGGCATTCTGATGGTCGCGCTGCTGATCACGCCTCCAACGGCGGCAAGATTCTGGACGGACAACTTCGCAAGGATGACACTCGTCGCTGCCGCCATTGGAGGAGCCAGCGCGACCGTCGGTTGCCTGCTGAGTGCAATCGTGCCAAAGCTGGCTGGTGGTCCGACCATCGTGCTTTCCGGTACGGCGTTCTTTGCCCTCAGCATGTTATTTGGGACTCGCCGAGGCATCGTGCAAGGCTGGCTTCGTCACGCTGCCAATCGACGTCGCATCGGACGTGACGATTTGCTGCGGGCGATGTACGAGATCATCGAAGCTCGGCTGGTATCAGCCAATGACCAGTCGGTCACCGAAAACGGTCTCAACATCAGCTCATCGCTAAGTGGCAGCGAGGCCACTGAAGAAGAGTCAGCATTGTTTGCTGAGCAGGCCGTGCAGATTTCAGAGCTGTTCAATCATCGCTCCTGGTCTGTGCGGCGCGTTCGGCAGGTCATTGCGGCGGCCGAGCGTGAAGGTACGGTCCGGATAGATTCAGAGACCGGCTGGAGACTGACAAGGTCTGGTGCCAAAATCGCTCGTCGCGCTGTCCGCAATCACCGTTTGTGGGAGATGTATCTGATCTCGCACGCCGAGATCGCTCCCAGCCATGTCGACCGTGACGCCGATGACATCGAACACGTCCTCGGCGCGGAAGTCATCGAGCAGCTCGAACAACTTCTAGCCAGCCGAGTCCCAGCGGCCATCGTCCCCCCAAGCCCTCACCCACTGTGAGGTCGTTATTCGATCCAGCTTTAATCAATAAGATTCCAGCTCCTGTGGAAAGATGTGTAGTTCCGGCATCAATGATTCACGGAGAATTTAGAATTGACCGGAGCGTCGCTGCACTTAATCCAGTCTACACCTTCACATTCTTAACGCCCTGCCTGGGGGCGTGCCGAGCATCTGTGACACGACGGTGTAATGTCGATAAACTATTGCTCCGCTATTTTCGGCAGGTTTTCAGCAGGTTTTCAGCAGGTTTTCAGCAGCCGCTATGACGGTTGCTTTGTCTCATCGGAAGATGATCAATACTCACTCGGAATTCTTTTAATGACTCGCTTCAATGTTCGCTCGATCATGCTTTGTTTTTGCATTTCCGGTATCGCCTCCGCAGGAGAATATGATCCTCAACAGGAACAATGGATCAAAAGTTATAAGAAGCAAGCCAACGTCCCCAGGCCGGAAGAACAACTACTCAACATCGACGCTGAACCGAACATCGAAGACGGGTTTGTTTCGCTGTTCAATGGCAAGGATCTGACAGGCTGGACTCTGAAAGGTGGAGTTTGCACGTTCAAGGCAAAGGATGGAATGATCGTCGGCACCTGCGTTCCGGGTTCGAACAGCACTTACCTGTCGACAGAGAGAGCCGACTTCACGGATTTTGTATTCAGTTGTGACATGCTGTGGAAAGTTGACTGTAACACCGGAGTCATGTTTCGAGCCCAGACGAAGCCCGGCAAGAATGACACCGAAACAGTTTTCGGTCCTCAGGCCGAGATGGAAGGATTCTCCAGCGACCGACACTGGTCGGGCGGCATCTACGGTCAGAGCTGCGGCGGATACTTCTACCCACTATGGCTGAAGGAGCACAAAGGGGCTCGCGCAGCCGCTCAGGAAGGTGAATGGAATCGCTTGACGGTCTCCGCCAGAGGCAAAGTTGTTAAAACCTGGATCAACGGAGTCCCCGCCGCTCACTGGGTCGACGACGGCACCTACCCGAAAGGCTTCTTTGGTCTGCAAATCCACAAGGGCACGAAGGGTAAGGTTCTCTTCAAAAATCTCCGGGTCAGAGAATTGAAGAAGTAGGATCCTGCGTGGAGCTGGGGCGATAAACTACTGGTAGAATCTCTATAGGAAAGCCATGAACCATTTGAAGTCCCTCATCAGTCTACCTCAACTTGCCATGGTTGTAGTGCTGTGTGCAGTTGTCGACCCCACTCTCGCCGCGGAGCGTCCTAACATCATTCTTCTGATGGGAGATGACCATGGTTGGGACGAAACCGGGTACAACGGGCATCCGCATCTCAAGACGCCGGTGCTGGACGAGATGGCTTCGACAGGACTTCGGCTTGATCGGTTTTATTCGGCACATCCGTCCTGCTCGCCGACGCGCGGCAGTGTCATGACCGGCCGGCACCCAAATCGCTACGGAACTTTCTCGCCGGGTTATTCGATTCGTCCGGAAGAAGTCACGATTGCCCATCTCTTAAATGAGGCGGGGTACATCTGCGGTCATTTCGGCAAGTGGCATCTTGGTCCTGTCAAATCTTCATCACCAACAAACCCCGGAGCGATGGGCTTTCACGAATGGCTGTCTCATGACAATTTCTTTGAACTGGATCCGGTTTTTTCGCGAAACGGAGGCAAGCCTCAGAAGTTTGAAGGCGAAAGTTCTGAGATAGTGATTGCCGAAACGATCAAGTTTCTGGCGACGGCTCAGCAAAAGAAGCAACCATTCTTTACCGTCGTCTGGTTCGGGTCTCCTCACGAACCCTACAGCGGCCTCAAAAAAGACCTTGCATTGTACGACGACCTGCCCGCCGCATACGCAGATAAGCAAGTCAGACTGACGTCGAACGAAACCGGGCGACCAACCAGACGACCGCTTCGCGATGTACTGCAGGAACGGTACGCCGAAATTACTGCGATGGACCGTTCGATCGGTCAGCTTCGTAATTGGCTTCAGCAGCAAGGTCTCCGCGACAACACACTCCTTTGGTACTGCGGCGACAATGGCACACCCGGTGACGGTATCGTCACATCCCCGTACCGTGGGCAAAAAGGAAACATGTACGAAGGTGGTCTCCGAGTGCCCGGCGTCATCGAATGGCCAGCAAAGATCAGTAAACCTGTAACATCTAAAGTTAACGCAATCACCAGCGATATCCTGCCGACACTTTGCACGTTGACCAGCACGGCCATCCCAGATCGACCGCTCGACGGCATCAGTCTGTCTCCAGTGATCGATGGTAACATGACGGAACGCCCGGAACCGGTAGGCTTCTGGGCATTCTCTACGGGAGCTGAAGCAAAGAACAAACCGTACATCGACGCAAAGTTCCAGCAAGGAACGACGCCTCTCGTTAAAATGATGGGCGACATCTACACCCGAAACTTCAAGAACTATCACCACTCGACCATCGTTGACGACGACTTCGCCGGCTCAAGAGTGCTCCTCGGCAACCGCTACAAACTCGTCGTGCAAAGTAACCGCGGCGGAGAACTCAAAAGCGAACTGTTCGATCTGCGAGACGACCCCGCGGAATCGAAAAACCTGGTCGCCGCCAAACCGAAAGTCGCATCGGCAATGCAGCAGGAACTGCGAGAATGGCAGCAGTCCGTTCTAAACAGTTTGACGACGGCTGACTATTAGCAGGTCAATTCTTGTGGTGTTGGTAGAGCACCACTCAGTTGTGGCAAGAAGTTCATTCCTGCGAGTGTTCTGGAATACCGCCATGTATTCCGGGAGTGGCTTTGTGAAAATCCGCTGTTTGTCTGGTGGCCGCTTTCATAACACAGCCAGCCACGAGAGATAGCTCGCGTGCCCCTCAGCTTTCTCATGCGCGTCACAACTTACCTCGTCGGCAATCGTTATCTGTCCGGTACCGTTTGCCTGTTCGTTCTCTGCTCCGTGCCAGACTCTGTTTTGTAATGATTTACCCTGCTCGTATGGGCGGGTATCCACGATTGTTCCGAATAGTCCCATTGGGGACAGCAGATATCAACTTATGGGCTGGCTGGTGTTTCTCCAAAGCTTCAGTGTCGAAAATTGGAACTACACCGGACACCTGTCAGGACCATTCGAATGGAGAATCAAATGAACGGAACTAAAGGTGCTACAGCAACTGGGAATTTCTGGCTATTAGTAATGGTTGCAGCTGGGCTATTTGCCAATCCTCAAATGCAAGATGTATTTGCTCAATGTGGTGGTCGTGAAGCAGGCTGCTGTGGTGAGGATAGTCTCGAAAATATTTTCCACTCAAACTCGTTCTGGGCCTCTGCACTCATGGGATGTTCCGATGAAGAAACGACAATGGGTAATCGCCTGTGGGTCGGCCCGCGTTGGGAGCGTCGTTCAGGAAATGACGCAGCATTTCCTGTTGAGGGATCTATCAACGGAGTCAGCGTTGGGTGGCGATCAAGAAATGCTGATGCGGTTTTTCTCAGTGTTGAAGGAGTCTTTAACGACGGCGAATTCAAGCCCACCACTGGCGGTCGAACAGACTACGAAGAATGGCAAATTGAAGCTCTTGTAGGCTACACGTTCACGAATGAGTGTCGATCATTATTCGTCACTCCGTACACTGGAATTCGGTATAGAGAAGCTGAAAATGTCCTGGGTTCTCCGCTGAACTTGAATGTTGATCAGGATGTCTGGACTGCTCCCTTCGGTGTCCGCACGGACTTTCTTCTGACTGACACAATCGCAATCGGCCTGGATGCTCGACTCCAATGGAAGATCGAGGATGAGCAGCTCGTAACTGCTGCCGCATTCACCATACCAGACGAAGCTGAGCATGACCTGACTTACCGACTGGATGCCCCGGTTACTTTTCGCGTTTGCTCACGTGGTGAGATTGAAGTTCGTCCCTACTATGAATGGGACCGTTTCGACTCGGACGCCGGTAATCGAAAGACTCGGATCGATGAGTATGGCGGCCAGGTATCCTTCATCCTGCGTTACTGATAGCTACGCTCTTTGAGTCACGAGAATCGTTCCAGTAAGTCACGTCAAAACATACTGCTCCGTCGAACCGGCGGGGCATTTTCGATGGAAGATCGGCCATTATCGAGAAATGTATTCGCATTCCATCGCCTGCAATCTTGATGGCATGGGTGCGGCAGCAGCTTGTTCCCATGCAGGCTCCCGAAGACATCGTTCAATGCGGCTCGGTTGCCAATTCTCTTGGTCATGTTTTCGATGTCGGTCAGTATGAGGATGCGGTCGTGGGCTGAGAGCCGAGAGTCAGTAAGAACTCATTCTGCCTGAAACATTGAATGGGGAACGCCGATATCGATGACTCGGACATCCCCGGTAAAAGCTCTGGATGAATAGTTTTCGAATCCCATTTTTCGAGCCACGAATGTAGCTGTGAAGTTCGCGGTAACGGCAACCGGGTTCCCAGAATTAATGGGCAGCCCAGTGTCACAATCGAGGCCGCTGGGTAAGTCGATCGCCAGCGTGTGAGCAGACGCTCGATTGATGGCGTTGATGATTGCTGGGAACGGCTCACGCAGCGAGCCCTTCGTTCCCGTGCCGAGCAACGCGTCGATGATCCAGTCAGCGCTTGCAAGTTCCTCGTTAACGACTGATTCAAATTTTTCTTCTGATTGGATGTCAGCAAGGACTCGGATCGGAGTTGCCGCTCGTTCGATGGTCACGTAATTGATCTTTGCGTCGCCCTGGAGCGCTTCAGGATTCACGAACAGCAGCACTCGGACATCGATTCCGCGATTTTCGAGATGCCGGGCAATCACGAATCCGTCACCGCCGTTATTTCCTTTTCCGGCACAGATGACGACTTGCCCTGAAGCTCCGAGTTCTGCCAGCCAGTCGACGCAGCCTCGGCCGGCGTTTTCCATCAGGACTCCACCGGGTAGACCAAATTCTTCAATGGCACGTCGGTCGACATCGCGAACTTCTTCGCGGGACATCACTTCGGGGATCACGGCACATTCCTGACGAGGGAGTCTTTGAGGCGTTCAGGTAGAAACCTGGGTTCACGCAGGAATAGCCGATTCACTTGGAAAGAAACAGCGGCCATTACTTCTCGCGTCATTCCTGCACAGGCGGGAAACCAGACGGCAAGGTAAGTAAATGCGCTAAGAACCGGGTACCTGCCTGCGCGGGTATGATGGGCTAAAGCATCGCCGGGATTTGCGAGGATTGCGCATGGCCCGGAGCTGCTGCCATCTCGCCACGAGGCGCTGCCACCGGTTAGCTGTCAGTTGCCGTTTGCGACATACTGATCTGGAATGCGGGCCATGTAGCAGCCGGTGACCTGGCCGGAGCGATTTCCGACTCGTCAGACGCCGGAGAATTTCGAGGTGTCAACGTTTACTGAAAACGAACCGTGCGGTCGAGCATGAGTCGCCGTGACGTTGTACCACTTTTCACCCGCGAGGTAGATACAGCCTCGGTCGTAAAGCAATGCCTGCAGATGAATCTGCGAATCCGTTTCCCGCTCCTGTTCGGCGTGCTCTCCCCGAGTCGGGTCGACAAAGTTTTTGACGACTTCTGCTCGGTTGCCGAGGCCGGGATTCGACAGCTCGGCAAACTTCTGCGAGTACGGATGACCGAGCATCAGGAACGAGTCACGCTCCGGGATGCAGCAGAGCGTGCCTCTCGAGTAACCGAAGTGTTTGCCGTCTTCGTAAACCTGGCCCTCGTACGGCACTTTGATATGCCCCAGGTATTTGATCGTGACTTCGCTTCCGAAGACGGAACCGGCAGCTCTCAATAGGATTGTTGAGGCAATGATGAGCTGACGAATGAGGATCAGCATAGCAGGAACATTTCTGCGAGGCACAGCGCTGTTGCTGCCCCAGGACTCGCAATGAACCCATAGAAACATGAATCGCCTCGGGACATCTTTTTCATAGTCGTGCCTGAACCTTCTTAAGCGTTAGCTCAAGAGCAGGAGTTGGCCGTTCGCAGCACTGGCTCAGATCGTCAACGAGGGCGTTTCCATGGCAGGTCGAGTCAATTCTGAAACCGCGGATCGAACGGATCCGGCGATGTCGTCGTTGTGTTCCTGGCCGTAGACTTCGTTCCATGGAAGAAGCCAGAACGTCTCGCAGGGATTCGTACGTTCAGGGGAAGAGAGCCGCGTCATAGTCGACGGCTTCCGGACGGGCGAGCGTGAAGGGCCAGCGGCTTTCGCCGAACGTGACCTGGCCGCAGAAAATCTGGCACGAGAACGCTGGCTTCTGAATGTAGCGTGGTGCGCACGCGATGCCTTTCTCGCGGAGCTTGACTCCCAGGCCGACAGCTCCGCTTTCGATGACAGACTCGTCAACTCGCAGGCAGTACTTACCAGTAGGTGTGAACGGCTCCGTCGGTGACGACGGGTGTTTCGACTCCGGCCAGGCCTCGCAGTTGCCCTGTCAGAGCATCGGCCGTGCGAACGCGGCTGTCGAATCCAAGCGAGTTTCCCAAGCTGAGCAAGCGAGACAGCCCCCTGAGGTTCACTCATGCGGTAATTCGGGGCGACAAAGTAGTGGCCAGCGTTGGCGTCGCCGTAGCTCCATGCTTAGCCCAGGCTGGCGACCTCGGAAATTAGTTCTGGCATCTGATCAGCCACCCAGCCGAGGACCAGGAATGTCACTTTCGCGTCGTGCTGCGTCGAGCAGTTCGAGTTTCGTTCGATTCGAGTTTCGAAGCGGTACCACTGCTTCCTGTTTGATGAGCCAGCCGAATGAGCCGACCTGAAAACCAGTCCTCGACTGCAACGGTCAGAATGTCCTGCCGCTTCTACTTCTGGGTAGGAACATCCTTACCGTAGCCGCTCGACCATACGGTCGGTGCATCGGATTGAACGTAGATCTGAGCGGCTGCCTGGTCGGTCATCGGCAGATTTACGTGCCGGACCGGCACGTATTGAAATAGTTTGAGATTTCTTTGCTGAAACATGGGACAGCGTCGCGAGACAACTCTGTCACGTGCCGACGATGATCCTGATCCATGCATTTGCCTGTTTTAGAACCATGATTCCTCTCGATATTGAAATGCTGAGTTTTTCCCGGATAGCGATGTTTATGGCGGATGTATCAATTCAGAGTGGTCTGCAGACCGACTCCACCCCACCGGACTCTCAAGCAGCGTCTTACGCTTTCGATCACTTCCGTAGA
>CALGTK010000456.1 GCA_937904325.1 uncultured Planctomyces sp. | reverse complement strand
GGCCAAGCTGAAAAATGGCTCCCAAAGAAAAATGACCCGCACTTTCGGGCAGTCAAACCGTAACTTTTCGGAGCCACTGGCTGTATATTTCATAGCGAACTGGTAACAATGAAGCCCATCCTCACATTTTTATGCTCCCTACTTCTGGTTTGCTCCGGTTTTGCCAAGGACAAACAGCCCAACGTGGTGCTGATTTTTGCTGATGACATGGGGTACGGCGATGTGAGCGCGTATGATGCGAAGTCAAAGATCAAGACGCCTCATCTCGACCGGTTGCGTTCGCAGGGGATGATGTTTACCGATGCTCATTCGGCATCGGGAGTTTGCACTCCGAGTCGCTATTCGCTGTTGACGGGACGTTACAGCTGGCGGACAGCCCTCAAGCAGGGAGTTCTCGGCGGATTCTCTCCGCCCTTGATTGAGCTGAATCGCTTAACGCTCGGAAATCTCTTCAAGCAGAAGGGTTACGCGACGGCGTGCATTGGGAAGTGGCATCTCGGCATGAACTGGGCCGGCGGGAAGCGCGGCGATCAATCGCATTCGATGCGGAACGATTCAACCGGCATCGATTTTACCAAGCCGATTGAACAGGGGCCGACATCAAAGGGCTTTGATTACTACTTCGGCATCTCCGCGTCGCTGGATATGCCACCTTATGTTTTTATAGAAAACAACCGCGTGACGGCAGAGCCGACATCGTCGCTCAAACAGGAGGATGCCGGCGGACGCCCGGGGCCTGCGACACCCGGTTGGCGACACAAACATGTCATGCCGAGATTTGCTGACAAGGCCATCGAATGGATCGGGGAAAACAAGAAGAAACCGTTCTTTGTTTATATACCGCTGAATGCTCCACATACGCCGCATGCTCCGGGAGATGAGTTTGTCGGAAAGAGCGGCATGGATCGGTACGGGGACTTTATGATGGAAGTGGACTACACAATCGGCCGCGTAATAGAGTCTATCAATGCTCACGACCTGAAGGACGAGACACTGATCATTGTCACCAGCGATAATGGTCCCGAAACAGGAATGTTCTCTCGACGAAAGAGGTTTGGCCACGACAGTTCATCACATTTTCTGGGAGCCAAGCGGGACAACTGGGAAGGTGGGCATCGCGTTCCATTCATCGCCCGCTGGCCAGGCGTGATCGCGCCGGGCTCGAAGTGCGACACTCCGTTCTCTCTTGTCGACATGATGGCGACATTCGCGGAAATTGTGTCTGTCGAACTACCCGAAGATCAGGGGGGCGACAGCGTCTCCATTCTTCCATTGCTGCAGGGCAAAAATGGTGACTCCCGAGGAAATCATGCGATCATCCACCACTCATCGAGCGGTCGATTTGCGATTCGGAGGGGTGACTGGAAATTGCTGTTGCACGCAGGATCCGGAGGGAACGATTACGGAGCCGAAAAACACAGCAGCAGGCACAACGGAACGATCGAACAGAAGTCATCCAAAACCGCGAACCGCCAGCTCTACAACATGCGGACTGATCCGGATGAGACGACCAATCTGATCGAGAAACATCCCGAAGTCGTCAGTGAATTGACTGCTCTCGCCGGCGAATATGTCAGAAAAGGACGCAGCACGCCGGGACCTCACCAGAAAACCGTCCTGAAGAGCTGGTCCCAACTCGGCTGGCTACCGCTGAACCCGGTTCCGAAGACGTCAGGAGACGCCTCAGAAACAAATCGAGCTACGCGCAAGCGGAAAAAGTAAACAGTGACTGAACAAATAACATGAAAACCATCCTCACATTTTTATGCTCCCTGCTGCTGGTTTGCCCCGGTTTTGCCAAGGACAAACAGCCCGGCGACGTCAAACTGACCGAGCTACTAAATAAGATCGATTCCCAGGCGATGCCGGACTCATATGTCGGCAAGAATCATCAGAAGTGGGTCGATACTCGAATGGCGAAGCTGACGGAGGCGCAGAAGGATCTACATGGGCGGCTCTGGGCGGCGAAGCGCAGGATGAACCCGAACAAGAATGTGGGCCAGTCGTTCATTAAGATTCTCCACTACGTTAACCGGGGCGAAAAGCTGGGACGAATCCTCACCGGCGACGGCTACGGACAACCCCAATACAGCCGGCATTTTGTCCAGTTGAAGGGAATCAAGCCTGGCGCGAAGACACAAATCCATGGACGGGTGACGAACGCGAAGGGCAGACCGATGGAGGGCGTGATGGTGACGGCGTATGACAAGGAACTGGAGATGAGCGCCTCTGTGTTCACCGGAGTGGATGGCAAGTTTGAACTGAACGGGCTTCGCAAGACTACGCATCAAGTGCGCATGCGGCAGCCCGGGAAACTCGACGAGCGGGTGGATGACGTGGAACCGGGTAGCGGCGCGTTGGCGGTCACTATGGAGCCGGCCAAGGGCGAGAAATTGCAGATGCAGCGTACGGCGGCGTCGGCGATGAGTCTGATGAAATGGGACAGCCTGCGCGACAAAGAGAATTTCAAAATGATGTGCACCTACTGTCACCAGGCTGGCACGGTTGGTTTTCGCACACCCGAGCAGCCGGTGGATTGGGAGACGATGGTCAGGCGCATGGATGGTTTCGGCGGGCTGTATCGGCATACTCAGAAGACTATCGTCAAGCAGCTGCTGGACACCTACACGCGGGCTGCCGAGTCTCGTTGGCCAGAGTATGTCCCGCCACCGCCTCCGACCGGATTTGCCGCGAAGGTGAAGATCAGCGAATGGGACATCGGCATACCCTTGAAGGCCAATGTGCATGACCTCGAGCCTGGTCCGCCTGGAACCATGTACGCCGTAGACATGGGACAAGGAGCGATCGTTGAATTGGATATCGAAACCGGCCAACGGACGGTTTTTCGTATGCCGTCTGGAGCCCGTGCTCCACATTCGATCGAACCGGACAACGATGGTAATTATTGGGTGACGCTTTGTGCCTCCGGGCATATGGGCAAGTTCGATCCGAAGACCACGGACATCACGATCTGGTCCAGCGCGGAGGCTCCCGCCAAAAACGGATCGTTCCCGCACACATTGCGCGTAAACCCGAAAGATCCAGAAGGATTGATCTGGTATACGGACGCGGGGCGCAACTCAGTGTTCTACATTCATCCGAAGACGGGTTATGTGAAGGAGTATCATCTGCTTGAAAAGAATCAGGCGGTTGCTGCCGGTAAGGGCGAGTCGCGCGGATTGACCCCTTACGGTCTGGACTTCGCACCCGATGGCTCGATCTGGTATTCCAAGCTGAATGCCAATCGTATCGGGCGGATCGATCCCAAGGCCCCGGACGGGGACATCAAAGAATGGAATCCACCCTTTCGCGGACCGCGCAGGCATCACGTCGATCAAGACGGTATCGTGTGGGTGCCGGGCTTCGGCTCCGGTGTGCTGGGCCGATTCGATCCGAAAACCGAGAAATGGACGACCTACGCACTTCCGGACTACGACAATCAGATCCCTTACGCCCTCAATATCGACTCCAAGGGCATCGTCTGGATCTGTGGCACGGGCAATGACACGATCGGTCGCTTCGATCCTAAGACCGAACGGTTGATCGAGATCCCAATGCCGAAGAGGGTCACCTTTACCCGCGAGATCGAGTTTGACGAAGAGGGCAATGTCTGGACCTGCAATTCCAACAGCCCCACACGCCATATTGAAGGTGGACGCGGATCCTTAATTCGGATCGAACTGCCGAAAGGCAAGCCTGCGGCGGACGAGGGTGTGAAGCTGGAGCGAATCGTCCTGCCGCATCATCAGGTCGCCTTTGTCCGTCAGGTTCTCTGGCACAAATCACCGCACGGGGAGTTGCTCAAGAAAATCGATGCCATGCCATCACCGAAAGGTATCCCGGTCAACAAGACGCTCGACAAGCACTTCAAGAAGCGAATGGCGAGCTTCACCGAAAAGCAGCGGAACCGGTTTAACACCTTGCGCCAAGGTATGGATCTCGTTGATCCCAACATGGAAAACCGCGGCCTATCGTACCTCAAGATTCTCGAATACATCCATCACAATGAGAAGTAGATGGAGTGAATGCTGACTGAACAAATAACGTGAAACCCATCCTCACATTTTTGTGCTCCCTGCTGCTGGTTTGTACCGGTTTTACTAAGGACAAACGCCCGAACGTCATCACTCTACTTGTCGACGACCTGGGGTACCGCGACATTGGCTGCTATGGCGGCCCCGTCAAGACGCCCGTTCTCGATAAATTGGCCACCGGAGGCGTGCGCTTCACCGATTTCCACTCGGGAGCCCCGACATGCTCTCCCTCGCGCGCTACTTATCTCACAGGTCGCCTCAATCCTCGCACCGGCGTCTACTCCGTCCTCGACGAGCGCTTTCACCGGATGCATCTCCTGAAGAGCGAAACGACCATCGCCGAAGTGCTTAATAAAAACGGTTACGCCACCGCTCACTTCGGAAAGTGGCACCTCGGCATGCCCGTGCAAAATCGCAAAAATCCTACTCCCGCCGATCATGGCTTCGACTACTGGTTCGGCGTTGTCAATGGCCCGGGCCCCAGTCACAAAAACCCGACCAACTTCCTGCGCAACGGAAAACGCGTCGGACCCATAGAAGGCTATTCCTGCCAGATCGTTGTCGACGAGGCTCTCACTTGGCTCGATCAAAAGCGCGATGGCGATGAACCCTTCTTTCTCAATCTCTGGTTCAACGAACCCCACGACCCGATCGCGGCACCCGACGAGATCGTTTCCCAGTATGGCATGCTCAACGAACGGGAAGCAATCTACAGTGGCACCATCGACAATACGGATCGCGCCATCGGGCGACTTATTGCCAGGCTCGAAAAACTCGGCGAACTCGACAACACCATCATCATCTACTCTTCCGACAATGGCAGCTATTTGCAGGAGCGAAACGGTGA
Organism: uncultured Planctomyces sp.; assembly: GCA_937904325.1. Classification (GTDB taxonomy): domain Bacteria; phylum Planctomycetota; class Planctomycetia; order Planctomycetales; family Planctomycetaceae; genus JABMPE01. The sequence goes on along the minus strand of CALGTK010000456.1, from coordinate 884 downwards.
CCTGCGTGGCAAGAAGGGAGCGCTTTTCGAAGGCGGGCATCGCGTCCCGGGTATTGTTTACTGGAAAGACGGAATCCCCGGTGGCCGGGTCGAGGATGAGCCGGCCGGAGCGGTTGACCTACTGCCCACCCTCTGCGGGCTGATCGGCATCGACAAACCCGAGGAAGTTCATCTCGACGGCTCCGACCTCGCGCCTCTGCTTACTGGGACCGGAACTTTCTCCCGGCATCAACCTCTCGTTGTGATGAGTGATGCAAGCATGGTCATGAGAGTGGGGAACCACACACTTTTCGCCTCCTCCACGGCGAGATCGCCAGTTGACATTAAAACTGCGGATCGACTCATGGAACAGGTCAAGGAAGTTCTCGGCGATGATCTTGAGAGAGAGCTGGACGGAATGAATCTTCGCTCTCGGATGTTCAACGGGAACTTCGCCAATCCCGAAGCCAATCGACTGAGGGCGCAGTTTCGGAAATTGTATTACTTTCAGGAGTCCTGGGTCCCGGAGCTCAAAAAGAACGGACTTGGTCGTGTCCAACTGTATGACCTCTCCAAGGATCCGAGTCAGAAAGAGAATATTGCATTAAAAAGCCCCGAACTCGCCGCACGATTGAAAGAGCAAGCCGCCGCTATCTACCGGAGTGTCATGGCCGATGCTCCAGAATGGCTCACCACTGAAGAATTGGACGCCGCGAAGAAGCCCCAAGCAGACAAACCGCAACGGCCTGCCACCGGAGTACCCGACAACGATACCGCGAAGCTCCTTGCCCGCATCGACAAGAACCCTGTCCCCAAGGGTTATCACGGAAGCCGCCACCAGGCTTACGTGGACAAGGTCATGGCCGGTCTCAAGCCCGAACAGCTCGCCCGGGTCGGCAAACTCT
>CALGTK010000455.1 GCA_937904325.1 uncultured Planctomyces sp. | reverse complement strand
GCCGAAAGCCAGCAAATCCAGACATGCCTTCAGGAAGGCCCAAAGGGGGCAGGTCTCTTTTATATTACTCCCAGAGTTTTTGGCGGATTTCAAGGAAGGACCCGTAAGTCGATACACCGAGACATCCCCATGAAGCAGCTTCGAATTGTTACTGCTTGTTTGTGCATTCGGCCTTTCTATCTCGCAGGTTAACGTCGAGGACCGGCTTCTGGTTGATGAAGGAAAGGCTTACGTTGAAATTGTCATCAGTGAAGCTCCGGCACGTTCGACGGCAACTGAGCTGTAAACCTGCGTTGCGAACATCTTCGGCACGCCGGGATTCAGTCATCTAGAACGTCTACATCACCTCGCGTCTTTACTGGGACATGGAGCTGGCTGTGGATTAACAGTTGGCCGATTACTGCGAGAAATCCTACGGTCCCGCGGCGAAGGAGAAGCTGGCTTTCATCGGATTCTGCGAGCAGAACTGGCCCAGGCTGTCACACGCTAATCCGGATTCGGAAACGCTGCGTCAAATGCAGCGTCTGCTGGACACCGCCCATACTGCCGCAGGGGATTCTGTTTATACTCAGCGTATTGAATTGGTCGCTGAATACGCGAGACCGTTATTGCCATAATTTAGTCCTGACTTCTTGATCTACGATGGAGCATTCATCTTCACATCGTCACCCGAACAGAACCTCGTCATTCGAAAAGTCGAGTGACGGCAGAACTTCACGAAAGATCGTTGTCCCCACGGCTTAAAGAGACGCAGTAACTGCCAGATGTGCCGTCTTCGATCATGGAACTGGAAACCCGCCGTAATCCGGAATGTTACTTCATAATTCTGTTTAACTTGCCGTGCATGATAACCTGCGCGAACTTGTAGATCTGAAGGACTCACACATGCTAAGAACCATCGCTCTGACTCTGGTCTTTGTTTTCAATTCCGCGTCATCGCATGCGCAGGACTCGCTGGATGATCAGACTCGCGCGTTGATTGCCCGCGGGGCATCCTTCGAACTGAATACGAAATCTGTTCCGCCACCGGGGCATCCACTGGAGCATCACGCGTCTGGCTTCGCGAAGGTTCTCTGTTCGGCCGTGTTCGTCACCGGTCTGGAACCGGAGTTTGCCGCCGAGAACATTGGCTACTTTACTGCTCCCTACGAAGAGCGGGCCAGAATGAAGTGGCGTGTCGATCGAGAAAACAAGGCCGTTCACGTAACGCTGCCCAACGGTGTCACTCGTACGGCACAGTATATTGGTGATCTCGGTTGCCTGACATTGCCTCGCGGTGAAAAGTCGCCTTTCTTTGAGCCGCCGAGCATCGAGTCACGTTTGCCAGATGCCACAACGACGCAGTGGCCGATGGGTGACGTGTTGCCCGGCGGAACGCCTCCCGCAGAACTTGATACGACGGCCGTGGCGAAAGCAGTCGACGCCGCTTTTGAGTCCCCGGACGCTTTGACGGCGGCCTATGTCGTCACCTGGAAAGGAAGAATTATCGGCGAGCGGTACCGGGATGGAATCACCATGCACACGCCTCTGGAAAGTTGGTCCATGGGTAAAAGCCTGACCGCCACATTGTTAGGAACTTTAATCAAAGATGGCGTGTACTCGCTGAATCAACCCGCGCCGATTCCCGAATGGAAAAATAAGGATGATCCTCGCAGGAAGATTCGCATCGCCGACATTCTGCACATGTCGAGCGGCCTGAGATTTCGAGCTCCACATGATCCCGACTTTGATCCGGCTGACGGCTATCCCGACCATCGCTACGTTTACACCGGGACGGTCAATTCGTTCGAATGGGCCGTAAAGCGACCTCTGCAATGGGCACCGAACACCGTAGGTCGATATCGCAATTCAGATCCGGTTACGGCGAACTACCTGATCCGCCAGGCCGTCGAGAAACGCGGCGAGGACTATCATAGTTTTCCGCAGCGAGCGCTCTTCGACAAACTGGGGATGCGTGACATGGTTCTGGAAACCGATCCGTACGGCAACTTTCTATTGCAGGGATACGAGTTCGGGGCGGCTCGTGACTGGTCGCGACTCGGTAATCTCTATCTGCAGGATGGTGTCTGGAATGGGAAACGCGTACTGCCCGAGGGCTTTGTAAAATTCGTCAGCACGCTGGCTCCTGCATGGGTTGCCGACGGCAGGCCGATCTACGGAGGCTTCTTCTGGATCAACGGAACGGAGCGGTTTCCAATTCCCAAAGAGGCGTACTACATGGCCGGTGCCGGCGGCCAGTACACGATTATCATTCCCTCGCACGATCTGGTCGTCGTGAGGATGGGCCATTACAAAGGATCAGATGTCGGATTTGAAGCACTCTGCAGGTCATTGTCGTTGTTAATGCAGTCAATCCCTGAACGCCAGCCGAATTGAAAATTGGATTGTCCCACTTCATGCACTCCGTCTTCGACGTATTGCGATCGGAAGCAGAATCAATAAACGAACGATTTCGAGTCGCAAACGTCGTCACTGAGTCATCGTTCAATCGGAAAAATACTTATGAAATCTCTTTTCGTCCATACAGCCCTTATCTCGCTTGCGTGGGTATCCATTGCGTTCCCGATTGCGGCATATGCCGACGACGATGGTCTCGTCGCTCACTGGAAACTGACAGCCGATGCACGCGATGGTTCCGGGAACGGTCATCACGCGATCAACCATCGCGTGAGCTTTGATGCTGACCATTGCGCTACATTCGACGGCATTGACGCCTGGCTCGAAGTTCCAGCCGACCGAGCACCGAAGCTGGGGACAAAGCCTTTCACCATCGCGGCATGGATTCACACTGCTGAGGAGCTTGATGACGTCCTTGGCGACATCATGAGTTGCTTCGACCCGAAGACTCGCAACGGGTTCAATTTCGGTCTGATGAACTATGCAGGGGTGACTTCCGCGCAGTCGAACTGGCGAAACGTTTTCTTTGGAATCGACGCAGCAAAAGGTGGCGAAAACTGGCGTGATTGTGGAAGGCCGGGAACCAATCAGCAAATCGAATCGCTGGTAGTATTTGACGGCGATCTTTACGCATCCACCTGGGAACCCGGCGAGCGTGATCGGGGTCATGTTTATCGCTACGCCGGCGGCGACAAGTGGATTGACTGCGGCGCTCCGGATCCTGCTAATGCCATCAAGGGCATGGCCGTCTACAAAGGTCGGCTCTATGCCGGGTCCGAACTCTACAGCGGCGGCGGATCATCCCTGCCACTGTCGCCGAACGAAAGCCACGGCGGCCGAGTCTACCGCTACGAAGGCGGTACCAGGTGGACCGATTGTGGCAAGGTCGCCGACGTCCGCAGTATCAGCGGACTGGCCGTCTTCAAAGGCAAACTTTACGCCGGAACAGGAACGACAGGCGCCTGGCGCGATACCCCGCGCACCCGTGGGCTGTATCGTTTCGACGGCATCGGCAAATGGAGCGACTGCGGCTGCCCGGATCTGCGGGTGACTCACCTCGGCGTCCACAACGGCAGCTTGTTTGGGCTTAGCTACGATGACGGCGGGTTCTTTCGCTACAAAGGAAAAACCGACTGGGAAAGGCTCGGCCCGGTGCCGGATACCACACAGGTTTACTCGATGATGATTTACGAAGGCGGTCTCCACGTAGGCACATGGCCAACCGGTTCCGTGTTCCGTTTCGAAGGTCCGCAAAAGTGGACTCATGTGGGGCGTCTCGGAGAGGAAAAGGAAGTGATGGCGGTGTCGGTCTACAACGGCAAATTCTATGCCGGGACTCTGCCCATGGCTGATGTTTATCGTTATGACGATAAGAGCCACTGGACTCATGTTGGTCAACTCGATCACACGCCGGATGTTAAATATCGTCGAGCGTGGTCAATGGCCGTGTTCGATGGCAAACTCTTCTGCGGTGTCCTGCCCTCCGGCCATGTTCACTCCCTCGAAGCTGGTAAGGCGGTTACCTACGACCAGCAGCTGCCGGCGGGATGGCGCCACCTCGCTGCAGTTCGTGCCGACGACCGCCTCCAGCTCTATGTCGACGGTAAGCTGGTCACCGAAAGCACCGCTTTCGATTCCCATGAGTGGAATCTTCAGCCTGACATGCCGCTTAAAATTGGATTTGGACAGCACGACTATTTCAACGGCAGGATGAAAGACGTGCGGATTTACGGACGGGCTCTGCGCGCGGATCAAATCAGGGAGCTTCACGAAGAATCGAGAGAACCATGATTTGTCCGCGAGTCCTGAAATTTGCCAGGCCAAAAAATATTCTTGTGTTTTCGATTCTCTGTTGTCTTACGGCTGATGCTCTTCAGGCCACTGAACCAGCACGGCAGGAGTTGTCGGCTGCACCGCAGCAGCCTCTCGTTCGCGTCGTCGATCTTAGTGTCGGCGAGAGGCAGCAGTTGGAGTTGTGCAACGGCCAACGCGTTGAAGTTCAACTGTTAAACCTGCGTGAAACACGTGATCCGATTCGACAGGCTGTGCGCAGCGCGAAAGTTACGGTCAAGGTGGATGGCGAGGAGATCACACTCGAATCGGGCATGTACAATCTGCCTCGGCAAGTTGCCGGCGTGCAAATCGACTGTTCGATAACCAAAGGGTACAACTCGAACGGTACTCCGGGTTTCTGGGGGCTGGACAAGGACGCGAGGGTGCGTCTGTGGCCCGCCAACTCTCCTCTACTCAAACCAGGTTCGCTGATCTATCCCGTCGACCAACGGTGGTTTGCAACACGCACGTGGTTTGATAATGAACCCGTTGACGGCGGGACGAAGGTCCTCCCGGCGATCTACTATCATAGTGGTCTGGACATCGGCGGTTCGGAACGCCAGGTCAAAGTCATCGCCGCAACAGACGCGGTGGTGGTTTCAAGCGGCGAGGACGTGTTGCCGGAGTATCTTCTTAAAGGCGGAGCTACCGCGAAGTATGGTCAGGGCAATACTCCAGTCGCACCCCGAAACGATGTTGTGTATCTGAAGGACGGACGTGGGTGGTTCTATCGCTACAGTCATCTGCACAAAATTAACGACGCCATCCGTCCGGGCCGAATCATCGATCAGGGGACAGAAATTGGTCTGCTGGGCAAGAAAGGGGCCAGCGGCGGCTGGTCGCATCTGCACTTTGAAATCAAGAGTAGGCAGCCGTCCGGCAAGTGGGGCACGCAGGCTGGCTATGCGTTTCTTTGGGAAGCCTATCGCAACCAGTACAAGCCTCAACTGGTTGCCAACACGCGACGCAAGAGTTTTCTGATGGCTGGTGACGACGCCACGCTGGACGGATCGAAGTCCTACAGTTCGACGGACAGCATTCAGCATTACGAGTGGACGTTCTCAGACGGAACGACCGCATCGGGACCGAGCGTCATTCGGACTTACGACCAGCCGGGCGTCTTCAGTGAAATCCTGAAGGTGACCGACAAGGCCGGAAACGTCGACTATGACTTCGCCGAGGTACATGTGTTGAATCCTGAGCAGCCGGAACTGTACGCGCCACGCATCCATGCGGCGTATTGGCCCACACTGGGTAATCGAGTTAACACCCCAATCACATTCAAAGTTCGTTCATTCGGCAATCAGAATGGAAACGAAGTCTGGGACTTCGGCGACGGAAGTCCTCGTGTCAGCGTCAAGTCTGACGGAAACGCCGAACAGCAGGCGAAAGACGGCTACGCCATCACACATCACACATACCAGCAGCCAGGCGATTACCTCGTCCGCGTTCAGCGGAGTCGGAATGACGGAGTCACTGCAACCGCGCGACTGCATGTTCGAGTTACGGTCAAGCAGTAAGGCGAGCGGCAGCTGCGACTTACCTGCTAATTCCGGACGGCAGTACGTGGCGGTTGATACGATCAGCCGACAGCCTGGCAGTCCGCGTTTGAATGTTTTTATCTGTCGCTCGCCTGATCTTCGGGGATCATTTTCTGACCTGCGAGCCATTGGAGTGCGGCGGCTTTCCATTGCTCCCAGAGTGGCCCCTTGCAGCCGTTCAGACCGTGACCGCCTGTCGGGAGTTCGAGCAGTTCGACCGAAACGCGATGGGCTTTCATGGCTGCGACAAACTGGCGGCTATTCTCCGGCGGCACGGGTTTGTCATCAACGGCATGCGCGAGGAAAGTAGGCGGAGTGTCGGTCGTAACCTGCGTTTCGTTGGAATAAAGCCGAACGAGTTCAGGCTGAGGATCGGAACCAAGCAGTTCGTTTCTGGATCCGGTGTTTGTGTATTTGCCCATCGTGACGACGGGATAGACGAGCCAGGCGAAATCGGGACGGCAACTGAATCGCTCGATGGGATTGGGCGAATCTGCGTTGCCGTTATCGAAGTGCGTGGCGGCAGTCGAAGCAACATGGCCGCCGGCTGAGAAGCCGAGAATGCCGATGCGTTTCGGGTCAATCATCCACGCTGCGGCTTTGGCGCGGGTGAGACGGATGGCGCGCTGCGCGTCGAGTAACGGCACCTGATGTCGCAGTTTCGGCAGTCGATACTCCAGGATAACTGTGGCAATGCCGTGCTGGTTGAGCCATTGGGCGATGGGATAGCCCTCGCGATCAGTGACGTGGCGGATGTATCCACCGCCCGGACAAAGGACGATGGCAGCGCCATTGGCCTTGTCGGCAGGCGGAAGGAATACCTCAAGTTCTAAGCTGCAATCCTTGAAATTGCCTTCGCCAACGGGCGCTTTGCCGGGCCAGAGGTTCACTCGCTCGGTCGGCGTGGGTTTGGCCAGAGTGGCAGGGGTCTGCGCTGACAATGTCGAGGTCAGCCCGGTAAAGAACAGGCTGAAGGCGGAGAGAAAAAAGCGTCTTTTCATTAGTTTCATTTGTCGTCTCTGTACTCAATGTGATTAAACCAGCATGAAGAGCTTACCGCACGTCGTGCTCTGCGATCCATTTGCGAAGCCTTGCTTCGAGACTTCGCCGTACCATGGAAAAATCATCGTTATCGTACAGGTTCCTCAGCTCTCCGGGATCTGCGGATAAATTGAAGAGTTCGTGTCGTCCGTACGGGAACGGCTTGCCAGCGGCATCAAAGTGGAACACCAGCTTCCACTCATCAGTCCGGATCATTCGCATGTGATCCTCTTTGAGGTAAGTCATATCGTAAGTGTCGCAATACTCATCCCGCCATTTTACGCCGCGCTGGCTCTTGAGTATCGGCAGCATGCTCCTTCCGTCGAGTTGCAACTGTGTTTCAGTTTCCGTGATCTCGATTAACGTGGGGAGCACATCGATCGTCGATACCATTACGTCGCTGGTTGAGCCCGCTTCGATCACCCCGGGCCATCGTGCGGCGAAAGGCACCAGAACGGAATCGTCGAACATGTTTGGCTTGCGATCCTTTGTGCCGAGAACCACAGCGTTGCCCTTTCCGAGCAATCCGTGCTGTCCGACGCTGAACCCGTTATCGCCGATGAAAAAAACCAGCGTATCCTTCGTTAAATCGAGCGAGTCGATTGTGGACAGCACGCGTCCGATGTTTCGATCGGCGCAAGAGATGTTTGCATAATACGACCTCATCAGTTCACGCAGCTCGTCTTCACTGATGGCCGCTTCCGGATGCTGACTGAGATTGGGAACGATGAGCTTCTTTCCTTCGTAATGCTTGCGATCTTCGTCCGGAATCGCTTCCCATGGCAGGTGTGGCAGGTAAATACTCAGATAGAGAAAGAAGGGTTGGTCGCTACGATTCTCAATAAACTTGATCGCACGGTCGGCCAGGATATCTGTGTGCTGCTTGTCGTAGCGGAACCGCGGCATCTCTTTGCCATCCAGCAGAAACGGAATCTTTCCGACGCTCCTGATCTCTTTATCCGGGGCGATGTAGCGGAAGCCTTCGGCGACATCAAACCCGAATTTCTGCGGGTAAAACTTCTCGCCGTACCCAAGATGCCACTTGCCGATCAGCCCGGTGCGATACCCGGCCTGCTTAAGCACCGTGGCGATTGTTGACGTCCCAGACGGAAGCCCATTCCCGGAAACCACCGGATTGCCATGTGGGATGAAGTCTGGAATACCGACACGGTGGCTGTAGAGGCCGGTCAACACCATTGCCCGTGACGGCGAGCATACAGCCTTTGTAAAACCCCGCGTAAACTGCATTCCATCTGCTACGAGTTGATCCATGTGAGGCGTATGGACTTCTTGATTCCCATAACTGCCGACCGCCCACTGCGCGTGATCGTCGGTGTAGATCAGAAGGACGTTTGGGCGAGGAGCTTCGGCATGAGCAAGGTCAGCAAAAAGACCGAGTGTGCCCATCGCGACGATAACAGAGACGGCTGACCGAAGATGGTAAATCATGGTGTCAACACGGCTCCGTCAGAGTATATGTCGTCTTGCCCGTTACTCATCGCTGCCGAATCGAAACGAGTAGATGTCTGCGTCCTTAACCTCAAACAGTAAACGCACTGGTTTTCCAGCAAGCGAAGACACGTCTTTGCTGTCGTCCTTCCACACAACTGTCCGGGCGATCGTGTCTCCAAAGAGCTCCGGACAGTCCGCCAGCGAGAAGCCGTCCAGCGGTTTGCCATTAGTGTCTTGAATCTCCACGCGAATCGAACCCGCTGCGGATGTGGCAAAGTTAAGTTCCAGTTGTGTGCCATCAAACACGACTGGTTTCGTTTGCAGCCGCCCGCCTTTCCAGCCAGCGGTCGCTGACACGAATCCGTCCTGACGCAATGTATAGCGGCGGAAGCTGGTCGATGTGCCTTCCCAGTAGCCTTCGGTGGCGTAGAGCGAGATGTCGTCAGCGGCACCGTCCAGATGCGACTTCGTCTGGATCATACCCCAGAAGATGAAGTTGTCGCCGTACACCCATGTGTCTTTTGTTGCCGGCCCTGGTCGAATGAAGGCCTCGCCCCAGCGATGAAACGTCACGCCATCGCGACTCGTCATGAATGCCGCGTCGGTCACCGTTGTGCCGTATCTCCCGGACTGTTTCGAGCGAAACTGTCGCTCTTCCAAACCTGGCAGTGCCGTCATTGATGGCGACCAGCCGCGGTCGTTGTAGCGCATGGGGAAGCCCATGAAGATGTGCGGCGCCCGGTAGTAGGGCTGCACCTGGTTGGTGTAAAGAGCCTGCTCGGCCGCGCCGGGATACGCGAGCCATTCCGGCTTCGGAAAAATGCCGCCGTCCTTCGACGTGGCGGTCACGATGCCGCGCACACCATTGTCAAACTTGCGGTGATACTCTCGATAAAACTCACCCACCGAATCCCAGAACATCAGGTTCTGGGAATCGAAGGCGCCGTCGGTCGCGAAGGGCTTGTCACTTTTTAATCGGAAGTGGTACCCATCCGCCGACACCATCAAATACAAACCACGCGGACTGCCTTTGATCACAATCTTATAGCGTTCAGTATCCGGGCAGTCGGGGTTTGTGTCCTTGAACACGGCGGTATGCGCCGGGCTACCGCGGATTTCCTCTACCATTGCCCTGTCGAAAATCAGGTTGTTCTTCGTTGAACCATCAAACTCGACGATGCCTAATTCGGGACGCGTCA
>CALGTK010000454.1 GCA_937904325.1 uncultured Planctomyces sp. | reverse complement strand
CTGCGACTCAGGCCCGTCTTGCTGCCACGCGAGCGGCACGCTCTAGAAATAAGAATACAGCGGCAAAGATCGAAACTTTGTTTCTGGTTGCACTGTCGCGAAGGCCAACGCCGGCCGAACTCGACGCTTTCAACGATGTCTATGCGAAGGGGAGATACCGCGATCCGGTCGTCGGTTTGCAGGACATTTTCTGGTCACTGCTGAATTCGAATGAGTTCGTCATTAACCATTGAAGCCAGAAGTAACGACCAGCGACTTCAGGAATGATCGTTGACTGGAGAGCTCATCGCAGTCCCGCTTGCTTGAACGATTGCTTTTGGAGCAATGACGCAGGTGTTCTGGTCAATCATTTCCTGATGCTGAAGTTTTAGGTCGACGATTCGTTCCTGTCGAATCTGAACCACCAGAGTAACATCGCCCGAGTTTTCCAGTGCCGTTGCTCGACAGGATCTGTCTTTCAGTCTCATGGACTTCAGTGATGAAATCGACAGCAAATCGAGCTTCGACTGAATCCCTTTTGTGTGTTGGGACATCAAGTGCGACCTGTGTGTGGGGGCTCGCGAGTACCTCTGGATGGCTGAATTGTAGCTGGTAATTGCCTAACGCTGCTTGTTTCAGGGAAATTACAGGTGTCCGAAAGTGTCGCCGATGTTATCAACGATCGAAGGAAAAACGCTGGACATTGGAGATGATCTGTTGAGACGCGCAGGGAGTTAACGTCTTCTTCGGACAAGAATGCCTGCCACCGGATCCCCCCCTCGGCCTGCTTCCATGTAACGAGCTCAAAGATCACCAGCAGAACAGCTGGATCATCGCCGACCGAAGCAAGTAAGAGCGAACCGCAGAAGAAACCTGTAGTTTATCTGGCGCTTTCGGTGAGGCCTGCTTACCTTATCTCTGCGAACTTGCGCTTTGGACTACTGATCCGAAGTCTGTTTTTGTTTTAAAATTAGCGGCTTTGGTGCAGACTTCAGAAATAAACACGCGTTCAACCTGTTTCTTGCAGGCTTGAAATTATGGGCGGTTCATGTATGCCGCGGCTATCTCGCCGAGGGCGACCGCAGCTGGGCGCATGATGGCATTGCCGATCTGGTTTCTTTGTACATTGACTCCGGAGTGCACGTTAGAAATGCGGCGGGTTTAATCGATGAAATCAATTAATTCTGTCGCCAGACATCTCACAGCAGCAATGATCGGAGGTGGGAGACAACGTCCGTTGATGCGTTTAGCTTACTGCAGCGGTGCATTGCACAACTCATGCTCTGTAGTCTTGGCTCGTCGGATAGCAGGGGCTGGATAGCAGCAACAATGTCGACTGCTGCAAAACTTCTGTCCTGCGATGCAACGATGATCGCTGCATCGGCCTGGCTGAAGAATTGTGCATTTTTTGTCTGGTGATTATCTGCGGCAGTCGGATAGGGAATTAAAATGGCTGGAATTCCAACGGCGGACAATTCTGCGAGGGTCGTGGCACCAGCTCTTGCAATCGCCAAGGAAGCTGAGCCCAGGCGAGCCGGCAGGTCTGGAAAGAACGGAGCCACTTCGTGGTTAACTCCGTACTTTGAATAGATCCTTCGGGCGGCTTCAGCACCGTCCGGACCGGTCTGATGCATGATACGCCAGCCATTAAGTTCATGAGCGAGCTGGCCGATCGCATTGAGCACTGAATCGTTGACTTGACGTGAGCCCAGACTTCCGCCCAGAACAAGCAGAGTTCGATGTTCACAGGGCAGAAGACGATCCGAGGTAGCGAGATCGCGAATCTCAGCACGCAGTGGATTGCCTGTTAAATGTGAGACGGCTCGTGTCGGTAAGTGCCGAGCGGATTCTTCAAACGTCAGACAGATCGCGTGCAAATTCGACAGCCAGCGATTGGCTTTTCCCGGTACAGTGTTTTGCTCAAGCAGCAGGCAAGGAACTTTGCATTTTTTAGCGGCAAGCGCCAGCGGAACGCTCGCGAACCCTCCAAGGCCGACGATCGCGGATGGACGGTCGTTATCGATGTCGCGACATGCTGCTCTGAAGGCTTTGCAGTGAGAAGTGACGAAGCGAATTGGTCGTCGGTTCGCCGCGTTGAGTGGAAGCGTCTCAAGAATTGAGTACTCAAATTCAGTTGGCTCAAGCATTTGCTGCTCGACTGGTCGGCCAGAGCCGACAAAACGAATCCGGCAGTCAGGCTGCTCGCGGCGAAGCTCTTCTGCGACGGCGATTCCTGGGGCAAGATGCCCGCCCGTGCCACCTCCAGCAAACACGTAAAGCGGTCGTCTGGTTTCTGATTGCTCGCTCAATGAAACTCGTACGTCTTTCCGGGTTCGCCGATTTCGACGTTCGGCAAATTCAGTTCGGCCAGTTCGTTTTTTATCTGTTCGTCAAACGCCGTTTTGATATGAATGGCGACGATGCGAGCTGGTTGCGTGAGTTTTTTCAGCTCTTCAGCGAACATGTTCGGAGTCAGGTGCATGGCTTTCTCGGCTAGCCAGTCCATCTGATTGGGAAAGCTGGCTTCCAGAAAGACGGCCTGCAGATTTTTCTGCTCGTTGATAACTTCCCAGATCCGAGTCGTCGGGCTTGTGTCCGAGACGATGGCAATTGCCGCTTCGTCGTCTTCCAGGATGAATCCCAGTGCCGGCACGATATGGTCAAGTGCGATAGGAGTGATTTTTACTCCGTCGATTTCGATTGTCGTTTCGCTCTGGATCTCCTCCATCTTCAGGAAGGGCGTTTCTTCGCCTGACAGGCGGATCATGTCCGGCCAGATTCGTTCGTTAAAGACGTGCTTCTGGAGACAGTCCAGAACGTCGGCGTTTCCGTAGACCGTCGGGCATTCCGGACTTGGAACATAGACGTTGTCGATAAAAATGGGCAACGACGCCAGGTGATCCGTATGAGAATGCGAAATGAAGACGTGCTTCACCTGTTTCTGCACGTCGAGTGGCGACACGAAGCCGATACTTCCCGCATCGATAACAATCGAGTCGTTGACGATGTACGAAGCCAGGATCTGCTGCCGCGATCCATGCCCGACCGATGACTCGGCCAATGTGATTTTCACGAGACTTACCCGTCCTTCCGAATGGGGTGCTTTTGCACGGGTACTGAGTTTTGTGCTGTTTATTTGCGGGTCATGTGAATGACACCGGTCCAGTCCTGTGGCGGTTGATTGTTGTTCGCTTTGGCGAATTCCAGCAGGAAGTCCTTTGCGTGATCTTCTGCTGGAACGCTGCTAAGAAGTTCGGTTGATTGATCCCAGTTGCCACCGATGAACGCGTCGACGGCCCGATTATAAGTTTCAACGGTCTCATCACTGACAGAGTCGTCCTGGGCGATGGGCGGAAGTAGCTCATAGACGTTCATGTCCGTCTCCATGCCCACCGGTCTGACGCTCGCAAGTTTTCGGCAGCGGAGATCACTGTCGGGTAGTTTCTGTACGTAGCTGGCAGTGACTTCGTCGATCACGATTGAAGCCCGCAGTTGCTTGCTCATCGTTTCAAGTCGTGCGCCCATGTTGACGACAGGGCCGAATGCTCCGACTTTAATCTGTTCGGTTGTGCCGATTCTGCCTGCGATTGCGAGTCCGTGTGAGATTCCGACTCCGACCGAGAAGCCGCAAAGTGGGTTTTCGGGATGGCTGTTTGCACGACGAAATGACTGGTGAATGTCAATGGCTGCCCTGCAGGCGGCAACTGGACCCTCTTCCGCGTCGCCAGGCCATCCCCAGAAGCCTAGTGCAGCATCACCCTGGAAGTCGGCGATAACTCCGTCATAACGAATGATTCCAGCGGTCATGACGCCGAGTGCTTCGCTGACACGGTCGAGGAGTTCACGCAGGTCTTTTGCTTCTTCCGCCTTTTGCGAGAACCCTCGAACGTCGCAGAAGAGAATTGAGATGTCAGCTTCGCGCGGTTCCAGCATATCCTCGCCACCGACTGTTCGTACAGCTTCGATAACGGCTGGCGAGAAGAACTGAGCCAGTCCTGCTTGCTGAGATTCCAGGGTCTTGACCTGGCGGATCGAGCCAATTAGATCGGAAATCAGCTCGGTAAATCGGAGGTCGCCCTTGAGATCAGATTCACCGATTGCTGACGCTCCGGGGGCACCAAACTGGCCGGAGACGTAAAGCGCCCATCCTTTCGAATGTTCGCCTTTGAACGGGATAGAGAACGCCCAGTCCAGGTTGCCTGTGACCGTGAAAGCTGGATTCGAATCATCGGCGTCCTGCCAGATGTGCAGGATACCTTCTGCTCGTTCGATGGATGCGTGAATCAGCCTGCGGCTTGGACTGAAACGCCCGATGTCATCCGTTCGGCTATCCCATTGCATCATCAGTGGTTCGTCTTCCACTGACATGTTTGGCGGGTAACGAACACAGGCTGCGGCGCGGGCATGCGGCATCGCGTCAAGCATCACTTTGATTGCCGCCTGCGCCAGCTCTTTGTCAGTGCGTGTCGCGGAAATTGCTTCCGGCAGTTTTGCGAGTACTTCCAGCCGCTCTTCAGCATTTTGAAACTTGAACTGCTTCAACTCGTCAGGGGCGAACGACTGCTCTTCCAGATGCGAAGCCGACAAGTCATCGGAAAGGCTGACTGCCACCAGTTGGAACACCGTCTGGCCGATGCGAAAACCCTGTCCAGCTGAAATGTTGAATTCTCGAGTGTCTACTTCGTTGAAGTGGACGGGGTTGCGGGCGGCATCGAGCCGCTTGACGTTGATCGACTGACCATCCATCGCAATTTCGCAGTGCTCTCGAGAGATCAACAAATCCCACGGGACAGCCCATCCGGCGCGTGGAGCCCGGCCAATGCGAATTACTTCGCCGGCGGGTATCTCACGTCGCCACTGCTGGTTGGCTTCGGGCCCATTGACCATCAACTCCAACATTCAGGATTCGTCCCCGCTGTAGCAACTAGGATCGTGGCTCGGAAGAATTTCTAGCATATGCTACTCGAACTGAAGTCCGTAAAGCATAGGTGTTTAGTGGTGGTGATCGTTTATCTCTGTGGTGCGACTTAGCGTCTGACGGTCTATGCGATAAATCGAACCAGATTCGAATTGGAGTCGGTGGTGGATGATACTTTGAACTTTCCGTCGAGGCACGTTGGACCGGCAAATAACTGGATTTCGAGTAGCTGGATATTCGTAACGTTCCTTCTGCAACGGAATTTGGACCATTGATAGTAGCCGAAGGCGGCGAAATCCATCAAGAACAGAAGTTCCTGTATTACCGCATGGTGGCAATATTCAGGATCAGCTGGGTTCCTGCTCCACAATGGCAACGTTCGGTTTTCCTTTTCTGGTGTCTAAGTACCCGCAAATCCGGAATGTTTGCCTCATCTGACAATTTCGCCTGAGCTGCCACGTTCGCCCAATTCGGAAAAATTTCGTGACCGGGAAAGTTTATCGAGCGTTTAATCCGATACCGATCCACGTGGGACCGTATCTGGTTCTTGGGCTCTGGCTCCGTTTTGGCAACTACTGGGTGTTAACACAGCAGCAGTAGTAGTTGACAAGGCGAAGTTCAGCTTGAGACCGTGGTTTCTACAGCGAGTTTTCGAACGTCAATGCTTCATCGTACGAAGGTTGCGTTCTCCATGAATTCTGGCTGACAGTTCACAGGTTGGTGACCGTTCCAGCACCGATTCCGTGATACGAATTCCATGACTGACGTTTTTCCGGCTTCCCCTGTCGGACCAATGGATCCTATGTACATGGAGGTGACATATCTCGTCTCATCGATTGACTGAGGGTCCTTACCAATGACTTTTGACAATGTTTCTGCCACTGCCGAACTTATTACAGATCGGCGGGCGGCAAATCGACGCATTTCCAAACGATCCGTGGCAACTGCTCTGGATGTTGAATTGGAATCGTCGGACGAAGAAGAAGGACGCGAACTGCCGCCCGAACGCCGAACCAAGGTAGAGCGGCGGCGGCAGATTGACCCAACAACCTGCGAGCGTGACTACGGTGATGCCGAAGTCGAGTTCATGGGTGCCATGGACAATTACAAGCGTCGAAGTGGTCGGCAGTTTCCTACGTGGAGCGAAGTGCTGGAGGTACTTCACAGCCTCGGCTACCGCAAGGTGGCGGAACCTACCGAAATTGAGCTCTAAATGCTGAGTTCAAAAAAATGACATGCGAAGAAAGGGGTGGTGTGGCCACACCGCCCCTTTCTGAGTATTCATTCTGTGTCTACGAGACGCAAGAACTCGCTGCTCAGCGACTTATTAAAGTAAGCGGTCGCCGAGTAATTTCCTGTCCGCCGCTGCGGATGACGAGGAAGTACTGACCAGGCAGCAGTGACTCCCGCAACACGAACGCGTAACTGACGCGGAGCATGGTTCGGTCTGCGACCTGGCCGACTCGATCGAGGATCCGGCCGTCGCCGTCGTGCAGGTTGCATTCGATCCACATGTCTTCGTGAGGTGGATTCAGCGTGCATTGCGCGACGATTGGTTCGCCATGATGGAAGACATCTTTTCGATCCATCAGCACATTGCCAAGCATGTCGGAGCCGATGCTGAATGACAAGTACTTGTCCGATTCGCGGATCCGTTCGGATTGTTGAAGCATCGGCACGACGGTCGCTGGATCCAATTCCTTAAGCGGCCATGCGCCTTCGACCCGGCGTGTTCCCATTGGATCGAGCTGGTACTCGACTCCGACGCCGCCAAACGTGGCCAGAAGAACGACCGCACCGAATGCCAGCGAACCCTGCCGTGGGGTGGCTTCAGGAATTGCACGTCCAATTGATTTGCCAATCGCCCGGAGTTTTGAAACCAGGCGACTGCCTCGTTCCTCAACCCGTTTGCAGAACGCTGTGAATCGCTGAATGTCTTCCTCGTAAATAAACGAGGCGTAAATGGCGAAGCACACGAGTGGAAAGATGTAGAGTCCGAGCAGAAACGTCGTTCCAAGGTGGAAAGCAACCCCAAGTCCGATCATGAAGAAGCGATTCCATCCTCGCCAGGCAAGAAATACAAAAAGCACTTCCCATAAAATTGTGATGTATGCCGACACGACGAGCGTCGCGGGGTAATACGAGAGGTATTCGCCTACTGGGTTGGAATTGTTGACGTTGGTCAGCAGCCAGTGAAGCATCTGATCGCTACTGAAGAACGCCGGTGTGTGCATCTTGGTGAAGGCAGACCCCAGATAAACGATTCCGATCATCAGTTGTATCAACCGTCTTGGCCACACGGCGTAACGCTTTGGTTTCAGCAGGTCCGGCTCTTCAGGCCGGTCGTACCGCAGCGATCGACGTTTTAAGAAACCGTCAATTGACCAGACGGATCCGCAGTTCGATATCGAAAGAATCAGTAATCCGTGAGCGGCGATTGCCGAATACTTTGTCAGCGTTGACAGACAGTCCAGCAGATTTAGATACGTGTAGAGCACGAGCGAAACGCAAAGCGATAGTCGAGTGCACCAGCCCAGGCTCGACGTCAACAGCGTCAGAACGAGCAACGTCGCCAATGCAACGGCCATAGGGCCGCTCGGCACGGGCAGGAAATCAAAGTACCCGTAATTGTCAGCGAGCGGTGCGGGTGCTCCGTCGAGCGAAAACAACTCTCTCGCGTGGAACCATCGCGGCACCATCACCAACAGCAGAACTGCCGGAAGCAGCATCCTTACCACGGCCATACCGTACGGCACCTCTTCAGCGAAGAAGAATTCCGTTAGTGAATTTCGTTTTACTTCGGGGGAGTGCTGGTCACTCATGCCCGTTCTCCAGTCTTTGATGTTTGATCATTGGTAACAAGAGGACGTGAAGAGCTGTTTCATTTATTGCGAATGTGACGTTGGCCGCGAACCCGTGTCCGAAACCTGAACCTGAGACTGCATTTCAAGGAAAGGTTTGCCGCGATTTGAATCGGCAGCCAGTCTTGGATTGTCGGATAGGCACAACTTTGATTGGTGATCAAACCACGCCAGGTTCGATGCCTGAGTCATTCCGTTGGGACCGAGAATCTTTCGGACATGGAAGTACGAATGAGGTTCCTTCGGCTCGGGATACCGCTCGGCCCAGAGTTCGTCCGGCAGGTTGAACTTTTTGGCCCACGCTTCCTGGACAACGAAGATTTGCTGGATTGGCTCGTGGTCCGAGTACCGCAGCGTGTTCATGGCCAGATTGCCGGCGTGCGTGGCGAACGGGTCGTAGTGATGTCGCTCGATGTCGCCGAACGGCCGGTAATCCCCCCAGGGAGCGGGAGCCAGATCGTAGTACCGACCGCTCTCTCCCTGGCCGATAATGTGGGTCCGGTCTTCGTACGCAGACCAGCCGCAGAACATGTCCCAAACAATGAAATACATGGTCGGGTGGGCGTCCGTTTTGTAATTCAACGCATGCGATCCGAGGCCTGCCACGAGAACTCCGAGGTAGGCAAAGATCGTCCCGACTGCGATCAACCGTTTCATCCCGTCACTCCTTTGACGACGTAAACCGAGTAGTAGCGAAACTATGCGACAGCTGGAAAAACAGGTCAAGACGTGATTGTGCCGTTCGTCGAGGCAGATTTACTGAGGCGACCGTTTGACCATCTTCGACGTCGCGAAGATACTTGGGTATCGGACATATTCCTGACTCTTCGCAATCGGCAAACAGCCCGGATCAGAATTGGAAAGCGATCAGAAATGAGATTACGAGTCCACACCCAGCTTCTGATGCTCTCAGTTACCTCGGCGTTTTCAGCCATCGAGTTGGTTTCTGAACTCGCCGCCGCAGACGCGGCCCGGCCGAACATCATCTATATTATGGTCGACGATCTGGGGTATGGAGACCTTGGTTGCTTCGGGCAGAAAGTGATTCAGACTCCGAATCTGGACCGGATGGCCGCCGAGGGGATGCGACTGACTGATCATTACGCCGGGCACACTGTCTGTCGGCCGTCACGCCTGGTGTTGTGGCTGGGGCAGCATGTTGGGCACACCGGACTGACCGGGAATCGCGCTCGCAGCCTCACCTCGACGGAACCAACCGTTGCAAAGGCCCTTAAGAATGTGGGCTATGCAACGGGCGGAGTCGGTAAGTGGGCGCTAGGGAATGTCAATGAACCATCCGAGATCAACAACGCCGGACACCCAAACAAGAACGGGTTTGATTACTGGTTCGGATACCTCAACCAGAGCAACGCCCACAACTTCTACCCGACGTTCCTATGGGAGAACGATGAACAGGTCTCGCTACCTGGAAACGTCATTGGCGATTATCTAAACGGTCGAGGCCGTGTCTCCTCAAAGCGAGTGAGCTACTCGCACGACTTTTTGACAGACGCGGCGTTTCGGTTCGTTCGCGATAACAAAGCCAATCCGTTTCTGCTGCACATTCATTGGACGATCCCTCACGCGAACAACGAAGGCGGGCGCGTGCACGGTGACGGCATGGAAATTCCGAGTTACGGAATCTACGCCGACAAAGACTGGCCGAATCCCGAGAAAGGATTTGCAGCCATGATTACCCACATGGATGCCGATGTCGGGCGTCTCTTCAAACTGCTCAAGGAACTGAAGCTCGACCAGAAAACAATGGTTGTTTTCACTTCGGACAACGGGCCTCACAATGAAGGCGGCCATAATCACGAATACTTCAACTCGAATGGCCCGCTTAAAGGCTACAAACGTTCGATGCACGAAGGAGGTTATCGAGTTCCGATGATCGCTCACTGGCCCGAAAAGATTGCGGCGGGAACGTCATCCGATCACCCATCCGGTGGTTACGACTTCTTTGCGACAGCCTGCGAACTAACCGGCGCCAAAGTGCCGGCCAATACCGACAGTATT
The DNA here is from genome assembly GCA_937904325.1 of uncultured Planctomyces sp. Lineage (GTDB taxonomy): Bacteria > Planctomycetota > Planctomycetia > Planctomycetales > Planctomycetaceae > JABMPE01. The sequence goes on along the minus strand of CALGTK010000454.1, from coordinate 12,435 downwards.
TCGTATCTGCCAACGCTGCTCGGCCAGTCGGAGAAACAGAAGAAGCACGAATACCTTTATTGCGAGAGCCTCGAAGGCCAGACTTCTGTCGGAGTTCGTTACGAAAACTGGAAGCTCGTCCAATATCGCCCAGCCAAGGTCAGGAAAGATGCGAAGAAGTCGCAAGTTCCGACCAAACCGGACTGGCGATTGTACGACCTCACGAAAGACATCGGCGAAGAAAACAACATCGCTGTTCGCCATCCCGACGTGGTTGCGAAGATTCTTGCCTTCCTTAAACGGGACGGCTTGCTGTAAGAACGAGCCCGTCCAGACTTCCAGTCCGATCGACAACTTTGCAATCAGGAATCATCTGCCATGAATCGATTTCCGACATTCGTTCTCGCCACAATGCTGCTTTGCATACCGGTGTCGTTGACGGTTGCCGAGAGTTCGGGCGAAGACGTGGCATTATGGAAGGCTGGTGTCAGCAGCGTGAAGATCACGCCTGAAGGTCCAGCATGGATGGCCGGCTACGCGGCACGCGACAAACCTTCCGATGGCGTTGAGGATGACCTGTTTGCTAAGTCGCTGGTCATTCAGGATGGAACCGGCGAAACGCTGGTGATGGTGACACTCGATCTGATCAGCGTGCCAGGCCCGCTGCGGGCACACATTCAAGACAAGCTGAAGCAGTCTCACGGTCTTGCTTCTGAGAATCTGCTGATGAATTGTTCGCACACTCACAGCGGCCCGGAAATCAGGACAACTGGAACCGCGCTGGATGGTCTCGATCCGGAGCGACGTGAGAAAGCCGTTGCCTATGTCGAAAGTTTGCAGACAAAAATTCTCTCATCCATTGACGCGGCATTCATCAAACTGGCTCCGGCAAAGATTTCATTCCAGAAGGCCCGCGCCGGTTTTGCAATGAACCGCCGGCTTCCATCGGACACCGGATACAGAAACAGCCCTAATCCGGAAGGACGTGTCGATCACGATGTTCCGCTGCTCCGAGTGGAAGACACCGAAGGCGCGATTACGGCGATCGTTTTTGGATACGCGTGCCATAACACAACGCTCGGCTTCTATCAGATGAACGGTGACTATGCTGGCTACGCTCAGCATTACATCGAAGAAGCTCACCCCGGCACCGTCGCGATGTTCATGATGGGCTGCGGCGGGGATCAGAATCCTTACCCCCGCCGGAAGCTCGAACTCGCCAAACAGCATGGCCAAACTCTTGCTACGGCTGTCGAAGCAGGGCTGGAAACTCCGAAGCGACCAATCACAGGCTCGTTGAAGATGGCGTTTGCAACGGCCGACCTGGAATATGCCGAAGCTCAGACAAAGGAAGAACTCCTCGAACAAGCTCAATCGACTAACAAGTACGATCAGAAGTACGCCGAACGACTGTTGAAGGAAATGGAAGCTGGAACGTTGATCTCAAGCTATCCCGCGCCGGTTCAGGTCGTGAGATTCGGCGACGCAGTCTTGTTCGTAGCATTGCCAGGCGAGACGGTTGTTGACTACTCGCTCCGTATCAAACGGGAAAACCGACATCAAGACGGTCCTGATGTCTGGGTAGCTGGCTATTCGAACGACGTCTTCGCCTATATCCCGAGCCTGCGGATTCTTCAGGAGGGTGGCTACGAAGCCGGCGGAGCAATGCGGTATATGACGACTGTTGTCCAGCCCGGAGCCTTCGCACCAGACGTCGAAGAACGTCTGATGGGCCGGGTCAATGAGCTGATAGAGTCAACCGCTCAGTCAACAACGGAAACTGACGAATGACAAAGCGGGCTGGAAAGAGCACAACGCTGCTCCGCATAGGCAGGACGATTTTATTGGGACTGTCGGAACAGCGTTGTGCTCGTTCCTGCGTACTCTCCCGACAGCAATTTCTTACCAGCGTTCGACGGGACCGTTGGGTACTTTGACCAGAGCTGTTGCGACCGTGGATTCGCGTTCGCCGTGACGCAATCGGATTTCGTCGGCGATCGATTCAAACTCGTCGAATGAGTCGAAACGGCGGAGTCGGTTTTCCAGATCCTCGGGGATGCCGAGTCTGGCGCCGTACCAGCCGGCGAATTTTCGGAAAAGCTTGCAACTGTACTCTTCGTGCTGCCCGGTCATCAGCCGGAAATGACGACGCAGGAAATGGACCTGCTCGTCAGGCGTCGGCTCGAAGTCCCAGTCTTTGCTCTGCGACGCCAGTTCCAGCCGGCGGAAGAGCCAGGGGTCGAGCATCGCTCCGCGGCCGATTGCGATTGCATCACAGCCAGTTGTCTTCTGCATGGATTGAGCGTCTTTGACACTTCGGACGTCTCCGTTTCCGACGACAGGAATTTTCTCAACGGCTTCGACAACCTGCCGAATCCCGTCCATGTCGACGGAGCCGCCAAATCCTTGTGCCCGGGTGCGGCCGTGGATCGTTATGGCGGCTGCTCCGAGTTGCTCAAAAGCGGCGGCGAGTTCAGGGGCCGTCAGTTTGTCACGGTCCCAGCCGAGTCTCATTTTGACGGTGACTGGAATCTTCACCGCATTAACAACTCGGGAAACCAGTTCACAAGCTGAGTCGTACTCGCATGTGATCCTTGCACCACCGCCCTGGCCGTTCACTTTGGCCATGGGACATCCCATGTTGATATCGACGCCTGTGTAGCCGTGATCTTCGAGCCAGAGTGCGGCTGCCGCAAGGACGTCTGGTTTGCTGCCGAAAATCTGAATCGACAACGGACGGTCGATTTCGTTTGTTGCAATCAGTTCCAATGACTTTCGATTCTTAGATAACAGCGACGTTGCATGTACCAGGTCAGTTGTTGCCAGCCCGAGTCCACCCAGCTCACGGATCGCAGTTCGGAAAGCAAGATGCGTGTAACCAGCCAGAGGAGCGAGGAAGAATCGCGACGGCAGCACTCGGTCGCCAATGCGAATTTCACGTGACGCTGGCTGGTCTGTTTCATTGGCGGACGATTGTGCGTTCATCATTGAAGGACTGATCTGAATGAAACGACGGGAAAGACTGTCAGTGCTTTGCACCGCCAGAATCACCGAACGGTCGCCCGGAATTTATTTGTCGAGGGGCCGATAAGTCGCCTTGCCGGGAATCGTGGTGCGAATACTGAGCAGCTTTGTTCCGCAGGTAACGAACAGCGTCTTGAGATCAGGGCCACCGAAAGTGCAGTTCGTGATTGTGTCTTCGGGCGTTCTCATGAATGCGAGCAGGTTGCCGGCTGGAGACACGACGTGAATTCCTGGTCGAGTGTCGAGCGTTTCGCTGGTCTTCCGAGTCGCACGCAGTCCCGCGGCGACGTACAGGTTGCCTCGCGAATCGATGCTCATTCCGTCGCCGCTGCGGCCAGGGTAAAAATTGATCAGCGTCCGACGGTTACTCAGCGAGCCGTCACTACCAAGATCGAAAGCCAGGATGTTACGGTTTCGATCGGCGTCGGGGTGAGCTTCGATCAGGTAAAGTGTTTGATTATCCGGCGAAATGACAATGCCGTTTGGCATGTGAATGTCCGGCGATTTCAGAAGCTGAGTGAGCTTGCCGACCGGGTCGATTCGGTACACGGCATTGGCGTTCCCCTTCGTCGGGTCCTCAACTCCGGGCCGAGACGTGAAGTAAATCCGTCCGGCGGCGTCGCAGCAAAGATCGTTGGGGGACGCCAATGGGAATCCGTTGTAACTGTCGGCAAGAACTTTAGTCTCGCCCGTCTTCATATTTGTACGCGTAACACGTTTGGCCCCGCCTTCGCACGTGAGTAGGCTGCCATCCGATTCGAAGTAAAGTCCGTTGGCGGCTTTGGAGTTTTCGCGAAAGACTGTCAGCGATTTACCGTCCCACTTGAGAATCTTATTTGCGGGTACATTGGTGAAGTACAGGTTTCCGTGCGAGTCAGCAGCCGGCCCTTCAGTGAAAACTTTCTTGTCTGCGATCGTCGCCAGAATCTTCAGGTTGCTCAGATATTTTCCCGATTTGATGACTTCGTATTGATCGGCAATACCTGCTGCACTGGATGAACGATCGAAAACTCCAACGCATGTTGCAGTCGTGAGAATTTTCGTCAACACGTCGCGGCGGTTGATTGATCGCTGGATGGTTCCTGCGTTCTTCTGATCTCGCATGCTGTGTCTCCAGTACTGAGCCGGACGTCGGAAAGCGAATCGTTGGAGTAACCGTAGGTCAATGATCAACCAATGTGGTGAAAGTCGAATCCGAGGTCAAAGCATCGAACTGAGTGCGTCAACGCGCCTATGCTGATTCGCTCGACTCCGGTTTCAGCGATCGCTCGGATGGTTTGAAGTGTAATCCCGCCCGAAGCTTCCAGTAGAACGTGCGGAGCGGTTTCGTTTCTTAATCTGACGGCTTCACGGAGCTGATCGGTCGGCATGTTGTCGAGAAGGACGATGTCCGGTCGGCCTTCGAGGACGTCTCGAAATTGTTCGAGCGTGTCGACTTCAAATTCGACGGACACTCCGGGGGGAGATTCTGAACGGGCCTGTCGCACAGCGGCGGCGAGACGCGAGTTGCCAACCTGTCGAGACCACGACGCGATGTGATTGTCCTTGACGAGGACGCCATCGAAAAGGCCCATTCGATGATTAGTCCCTCCGCCTGCTCGAACGGCGTATTTCGCGAGGCTTCGCCAGCCGGGCAGTGTCTTTCTTGTGTCGAGAATTGTTGCTGCGGTTCCGCTTGTGGCTTTGACGAATTCCTGTGTGAGGCTGGCGACGCCGCTGAGATGGCCGACGAAGTTCAGCGTGGTGCGCTCGCCGATCAGAATGCCTCTCAGAGGGCCGGCCGCTCGCGCAACAATTTGACCGGGTTCAACCAAAGTGCCGTCGGAGATTTCGGGAACCCAACCGACGAGTGGGTCAATTTTCGCAAAGACGAGTTCGCCAATTGTTAATCCGGCGATGATGCCGGCTTCGCGAGCAACAACTAGAACTTCAGCTCGGTCTGCCTCACCGATCAGCGAGTTGCAGGTGAGGTCGCCGACTCCAGCGAGATCTTCCTGCAATGCAAGATCGATCAGTCGTGCGGCCGCGCCACGATTCGCAGCGGTGAATTCGAGTCTGGAATTCTTCACGGGGACGCCTGCGAGTTTGGTTCGCAATCGAAGATCGGACTCAACGGTCAGTCCGTCCGACTGCTTAGAACTGAGTCGTGTCAAAGGATTCCGGTTCGGTCGGCGGCGGTGGATCCTGAGAGCTCTTCAGTTTCTTTTCGTACTGCCCCCACGAGTGTTTCAGCGATTCGAGCAGTCTCGGGACGTTCGGGGCGGACAGGAATACCCGGCTGGAGACGACCGATTTCGGGAAGAACGTTGTGATGAAGTCGAAAGAAAACTCGGTCGGCGTATGGCCGATCATCACGGCGTTGGCGTACGTGCCGCTCATTTCGGTTTTGCCCCACTTGAGCTGATCGTACAATTCCTGAGCGTTGACCTGCGGTTGTGGTTGGTCAGGTTTTGGCTGAGCAGCGTCTGGCAGTTTTGGTTCACCGAATCGCTTTTTGTAGTTTTCGATATTGTCGGTGAGTGCCTGAATCATCCTCGGGACGACCGGTGGCGGAATGACGACTCGCGCGGCCACCTGATGGGGGCGGGTCATTCGCAACAAGAAGTCGACGACGAATTCGTGGTTTCCGTTCAGAACGACCGCGCCTGTGCTGAAAACTCCACGTGCGACGTTTTCAGGAACCAGAGCACCGACCTGACTGTGCTGGATTTCCTGGCTCTGGACATCCGGATTGTTCTCGTCGTCGTGGTCTTCGTTCTCAGGGGTGTCGTCCGAGTTATCAGGCGGTGTAAAATCGAAATCGTTGCTCATAGGTGAATGCGCCGAGTTGTGCACAAGATTTGCGAGTCAATTATCTTATGGCCGCTGAGGCCAGAATTTGCTCCCTGCGACTGCTTCGGAGTCTGTACGGTGAGGGCAAGTTCCGTCAACTCTGCTCAGTGAGAAGTTTGCCCGATGTGAAGATAACGAGCGACAGGTCGTTATAAACGCTTTCGGCGACTGGTGATGTGGTGAATTGGCTGGGTGAGCGGGCACGGCAGGAAGGCAAATGTTTTGCTTCGATTGAATCTTCAGTGCCGCTCGCTAAAGTGTGCGGCGTAAATCAGAGGCAAAAGGAATACTCTTTACAGTAAGGCAGTCAGTAGAGAATGTCGATTACAGCGGAAAAAAAGACAGAATTGATCAGTGAGTTCAAAAAGTCGGACAACGACACTGGTTCCCCTGAGGTCCAGATTGCGGTGCTTAGTCATCGAATTACGAATCTGACGGAACACCTCAAGTCGAACAAGAAGGACCATTCGAGCCGCCGCGGATTGCTGACGCTTGTCGCCCGCCGTCGAAGCCTTCTGAACTATGTCAAAAACAACAGCGAAGAAGTCTATCAGGGGCTCGTCGAGCAACTCGGACTTCGAAAGTAGCTATTGAGGCGACGCAATTGCGTCGCCTTTTTTTCTTTTGGTTGCCTGCCAGTTCGAACGGAAGGCAGCCGCATTCCGGTGCAGGTTCTCTCCTCTTTGATTCGCTCCTGGAGTTGCCTGTTCCAACAAGTTTGAGTTCTGCTCGTTGCGGAACTCTCAGACGGTTGATTGGAAGAATCCATCGCTGCCAGAGTGTGCGTCATCGCGGCGTGGCTACTCGATGAGGAATTGTCGCTCGGATTCACAGCCGTCGAGTCATTGTCAGTTTTCGTGTTGGTAAAGAGGCTCGGTCGTCATTGCTCTGGTCATGAGCATTCACCGTTGCCGTCTCAGTTTTTGGAACTCTCCGTTCTACCTGACTTGTAAGGCAGAACCGTTTTTCGAAGTCACTCCACCGCCAGCTTTTGCTGTGGAGAGAACGGCCTGAGACTGTTGTGAGTGTCCGCTTCCAATTCGTTTTTTGGCTGAAGCCTCGTTCGCCGTTTGCATTCTGGACCCATTGGGGTTGCGCCGGCGACAAATGTAAAGGAAAGAAACAGGATGTCTAAAGTTAGAGTCGAACGAGAAATCGGTGGCCGCACGCTGAGTCTGACCACTGGCGAAATCGCCAAACAGGCCAGCGGATGTGTCATTGTTCAATACGGCGAAACTACTATTCTGGTCGCCATTCAGACCGGTACTCCGCGTGCAGGAATCGACTTCTTCCCGTTGATGGTCGACTACCGCGAAAGGTTCGCGTCAGCCGGTAAATTTCCTGGCGGCTTCCTGAAGCGGGAAGGCCGACCGACCACAAGAGAAATTCTGACTTGTCGACTGACTGACCGTCCAATTCGTCCGCTCTTCCCGAAAGGCTACAACGACGAAGTTCAGATCATGAGCAACGTTCTGGCCTACGACGGCGAGAACGACCCGGACGTCCTGTCGATCAACGGTGCCAGCGCTGGCCTGATGATCTCGCCGTGTCCGTTCCTCGGTCCAATTGGTGCTGTCCGGGTTGCCCTCGTCGGCGAAGACCTGGTTCTGTTCCCAACGGCTGCTGAGCTGGCTGAAAGTAAACTAGATCTGATCGTCGCCGGCAGCAAAGAATCAGTTCTGATGATCGAAGGCTTCGGCGATCAGTTGCCCGAAGACGTCATGGCTGATGCCATCATGTTCGGCCATGAGGCAATTTCGGAACTTTGCGATCTCCAGCTTGAATTGGCTGAGAAATGTGGCGTTGAGCCGCCAGTTGTCGAAGCTCCGGAAGTCAATCCGTTCGACGCGATCATTTCTGAGCGAGCTTATACTCGCCTCAAGGAAAGCAAAGTCGGTAAGTCCAAAGCTGACCGCCATGCGATTTCTGACGAGATCAAAGCCGAACTCAAGGGCGAATTCTTCCCGGATGAAGCGGAAGAAACCGAAGACGGCAAAACGCTCGCGCAGTTCAATAAAGCGTTCTACAATGCTGGCAAGCAGGCCGTTCGCGACTTGCTGCTCGAAGGCGTTCGACTTGACGGCCGAGCTCCTGGCGACTTGCGAGCTGTTGTGGGCGACGTTGGGATTATTCCTCGCGTTCACGGATCGGCGCTCTTCACACGTGGCGAAACTCAGTCGCTGGCGACGATTACTCTCGGCACTGCCCGTGATACTCAACGAGTCGACGGCCCCGTAGAAGAATACGAAAAGCGATTTATGCTCGACTACAACTTCCCTTCATACTCGGTTGGCGAATGTCGCCCGATCCGAGGGCCAGGGCGTCGAGAAATCGGTCACGGTATGCTGGCTGAACGGTCTGTCGCCTGGGTTCTGCCGAAAGACGACAAGTTCCCTTACGTCATCCGAGCGATTTCCGATATCACCGAATCAAACGGTTCGAGCTCGATGGCTTCGGTCTGCTCAACAACGCTTGCGTTAATGGACGCTGGTGTGCCGATCAACCAGCCAGTCGCTGGTATCTCGATCGGTCTGATTCAGGAAGGTGACAAGTTCAACCTTTTGACCGATATTCTGGGCGACGAAGACCACTACGGTGACATGGACTTCAAGATTGCTGGGACCGGTAAAGGTATCACCGGAATTCAGCTCGACCTGAAGATCGATGGGATTAGCGAAGAGATCATTCGAGCGACTCTCGAACAGGCTAAAGACGCCCGTCGCGAACTGCTTCGGATCATGCTCAAAGCAATTTCTCGTCCGCGTCAGGAAATCTCGATGCACGCACCGAGACTTCTCCAGACGAAGATCGATCCAGAAAAAATCGGCATGCTGATCGGACCTGGCGGAAAGACCATTCGGTCACTTCAGGAAGAAACTGGAACGCAGATCGACATCCAGGAAACTGGCGTCGTGACGATCGCTTCGACAGAAGCTGCCGGTGCTGAAGACTGCCTGGCTCGCATCGAAGCCATGACCGAAGACGTCAAAGTCGGCCGTATCTACAACGGCAAGGTCAGCTCGGTCAAAGACTTTGGAGCGTTCATCGAAATCGCTCCTGGCAAAGACGGCCTCTGTCACATCAGCGAACTGTCTGACGGCTTTGTGAAAAGTGTTTCCGACATCTGCAAAGTTGGCGACACGTTCGAAGTCAAAGTCATCGCCGTTGATGACCAGAATCGAGTCAAGTTGTCTCGCAAAGCCGTGCTGGCCGAGCAGAACGCTGAAGCGGAAGGCGACGACTCAGATGGAGACGCCTCTGAAGAAGAGTAAACAAAGAGAAGGCTGTTTGAAGTTTGAATGTTAATCGGCCAACTTACTGTGATAATCGCAAAAGGGCGAGCAGAAATGCTCGCCCTTTTCTTATTGGTCAGTGTTCTGCTTCAGAAGGTTTTGAACGACGAATCGACACGAATAAACACAAATGATGATACTCCGAATTCGCGTCGATCAGTGGTTCCTGTGTCCGAGCATTTTTTCCGACCGTGCTAAAAGTCGTCGCGTTCGTCGGCGTCGTCAATTGAGTCGACGCTTTCTTCAGAACGGGAACTGCGGCGGAAGACGGCGACTACGGAGTCGATTTCAACGACGAAGAGTACGTTGTCGGATTCCAGATCGACCGGAATGGCGTTCTTTGGATGGAAGAGGACCTTGTCGTATTTTCTTACGGGGAAGTCTTCGTCGTTGGCAATCTGAGCGCTGATCTCGACGACTCGTCCTGTGATGGTGGGGATCTCGGCTTGATCGGGAAGGACAATGCCTCCCTTGGTGGTGTTGCGGGCTTCGTCTTTCCGGATCAGGAGACGGCTTCCTAATGGCTCAACAAATTCCTGGATGCTCATGGTTTCTCTGGGCCGCAAGTATTGAATCAGTTGTTGCGGAACCAGCGTCCGGCTCGGTTCCGTCGTTGTCAAATATCTTAGTCCACGAGTTTGGCCTTGGCTAATGCAGAGTTCTGGTGGTCGCTTTGTCGGTTGAATTTTGCATGACGTTACTCAAACCCTCAATTATTTGACGTGGTGGCTGTCGCTCGGGCGACCATGCCGGCAAGGTAGGCTGCCTTGAAGCCGGCGTCGATGTTCACGACGGCGACGTTTGAAGCACAGCTGTTTAGCATCGAAAGGAGTGCGGAAACGCCTCCGAAGTTCGCGCCGTAGCCGACGCTGGTTGGGACTGCAAAAACGGGAGTACTCACGTGGCCGGCGACGACGGAAGGAAGTGCTCCTTCCATGCCGGCTACAACGACGATCGAGTCTGCTCTACGAAGTTGCTCGACTCGATTCAGTAGTCGTTGCGGGCCTGCGACTCCGACGTCGACGATCAGATCTACCTCGCAGTTCGCCCATCGGATTGTCTCGACGGCTTCTTCGGCAATGGGGAGATCGCTGGTTCCGGCGCTGACCACGGCGACGAGTCCTCGTGATTTTTGGTTTTTGGGAGAAATCCGCAAAGTCCTTGCAGTTTTGTTAAAGACGACGTCGGGAAAGCGTGCCTGGACGACAGTGGCCTGCTCATCGTTCACCAGTGTTGCGAGGCATGCCTGGCCAGCAGCGGTCAATGCTTCGAAGACTCCGACGATTGCCTTGGGAGTCTTGCCTCGCCCGTAGACAACTTCGGGGAATCCGCAACGTTCGGCTCGGCCGAGATCGACGCAGGCTTCAGAGGTAAGGGCAGTCTTGTTTGCGGGTGAGGGACTTTGTTTTGAATTGGAGGGATGTTCGACGCCAGACTGTGAGCGAACCAACCTGTCGACCACGTCTGGGATAGACAACGAGCCGTCGAGCAGTTGATTGAGTGTCGTTTTGAACTGTTCTGGTTCCACGGTTGTGCTGTCCTGTTCTCAATTTCGCGGTTGTCAGACTTGGGTCTGTAATGGCTGCGACTGGCCTTTCATGACAAACCAGTGCGACATGACATCATCGTTATGACCACGCTGCCGGAATATCCGGAAGAATCGTTACAGGTAGCCTAAACCTTCTCAATTCACAAACCCGCAGACGTTTTTCTGCCGGTCAAAGGCGAACAATACGAAATACTGGATAGAGGGCTGGTTGTTCCAATCGTAAAGGTTCGTACAGTGGCCTTGGCTGCAACGGACTCGGATGGAGCGATTGTAACGATGTTTTCTGTTTATCGTGGCTTCTGATCCGGTACTGGCAAATCTCCTCGCGAGCCGGTCTGAAGCTTCGATCCCGATTCTGACCTTGACACTGACTTAATCATTCTAAAGTCATAGGCCGGTAAGGACCGAAAGTAAGGTCAGATGTTCGGCGACTGATCAGTCTCGTCCTGCAACTTGGAGGGAGCAGGACGAAACTGCCAGACGAAGGCCATTTCGGGATTGGCAGCAGGGAGAGCTGCTCGACAGAACATTGGTGCAATGGCGATTGGCATCCTTTTTCTGTCGCCCGTAGTTAATGACGAGCGGTTTGTCAAAAGAGATATCTCAATCGAGACATCTTTCGTGGCACGCCGGTCGGAAGCGACACCTGAGAAGCGAGTCGGCAAAGACTTCACAACAGGAAGTCTGGGTCGAGACTTTTCGGGGCGACCCTGGAAAATGAGTTTCCTCGAGTAAGAGAAGCGGAGAAACGAAAGTCCTCAGTTTTGTGTTGCCGACGTAAGGCAGGTGAGGGATCGATGGGAGATATCGATTCGTTCACCCGGTAACTGGAGACAAACCCCGACCCAAAACCAACGGTGGCTCTCAGGAAGGACCCAGCGGCTTAAGAGAGCCAGCCATCGTAGGGGGGTGTAGAAGTTCGCGTGAGACCGATCTTCTGCATAGTTAAAGTGAAACTGGAGCCCGCGATGAAGACGATCTTCACTACTGGACAGGTAGCTAAGATCTGCAAAGTTGCACCACGAACGGTCAGCAAATGGTTTGATTCGGGACGCCTTCGTGGCTACCGAATTCCTGGTTCCCAGGACCGTCGGATCCCGCGAGAGCATTTGATCCGATTCCTGAAAGAACACGGAATGCCACTTGGTGAACTTGAAGACGAGGCAATGGGTAAAATCCTGCTCGTCGGTGCAGAACCTGTGATCAAGTCTAGCCTGAATGAGATGATCACGCCTGAAGACTTCAAAATCGAATACGCACAGAGCGGATTCGAGGCTGGAATTCAGGCCGAATCGTTGCACCCGGATTGCGTAGTCGTTGACTTCGCCATGGGACGTAACGATGCGTTGCTGATCGCTCAAAACCTTCGCCGCAATCCTGAGTACGCCGAAACTGTACTGATCGGTTTGCTCAGCGACGAAGACAATGCAGCCGGTTTTGACCGGACGATATTTAACGAGACCTTCCGTAAACCGTTCGACTCAGCTCTGCTTGCAGAACGAATTCGAACGCTTGTCGGTCGTAAGAAGCAGTTCGCCTGATCAAACCCAGGTCGGGAGTCATTCGCCAGGGGAAGCTCATGGCTGACGTGGCAGGGAAGTCACACAGAACGTAAGCTTTAAAGATCAGTGCGGATATCAGAGTAAGCAGTGAAGCCCGGTCAGACTTATGTCTGGCCGGGCTTTCTTTATGCGCGTGGGATAGGAGATGCGGATTGGACAACATACTGGCCGCGAGGTTCGTTGGTGGGCCATTGCT
>CALGTK010000453.1 GCA_937904325.1 uncultured Planctomyces sp. | reverse complement strand
ATCGTCCATTGATGGATCGTCCATTCCGGCACCAGTCATCGCCGGATCAGACATCGAAGAATCCATCATAGCTGGATCCATTGATGCCATATCGGCCGAGTTCGCTCCGTCTGAAGAATCAGTGGTTGCCGTTGGCGTTTCGCCCGAACCACCGCAACCAGTGATCACAAGTCCACAGCAAACAAACCCGGCTAAAGTGAATCTCTGGATGAATTCTCCCATGCAGAAAACAACACGTCCGTCGAGATACCTGATTAACATTGAGTCAGCCCCGGTTTCTAGAGTTTCGTTCTGAACACTGGACGTCCATTCTTCGCGTTCGATCGAATAAAGCAATTTTGCGTTGCCGATAAGTGCATTGCAGCGTTCCGATCAGGAACGACGCTCCAACCAGTGAATTAACAACCGCCTGAAGAGTCGTCGCCAGTAATTGCAACTGTAATCAGCACCTTACGGACGGATAATACGGTACACTCCAATAGTTTCTCTGTCACGCAGGAGTCGGAATTTCGCCGACGGATCATCATGTCGAACAGTCAATTGATTGCCGGAAACCTCAAGCAAATCCAAATCGCCGTTGAGTCCGCGTGCGCTCGATCTGGTCGACCAGAAGACAGCGTTCAACTTGTCGCCGTCACAAAGTACGCCGAACTGAACTGGGTACGTGATCTGATTCAGCTGGGCGAACTGCAACTCGGTGAAAGCCGGCCTCAGCAGATGCGTCAGCGCGTTGAGGAACTGACTGGGGACGTGCGATGGCACATGATCGGACATCTTCAACGCAACAAAGTCGACATGGCCGTAGCAGCGGCCGATCTGATTCACTCGGTCGACAGCCTGCGTCTGTTACGGAAGATCGAAACATCCGCGGCGGCAGCAGGTAAACAACAGCGACTTCTGCTTGAAGTCAACGTGTCGGGCGAAGAATCGAAAGATGGGTTCACGCCTGACGAACTTCGCTCTATGGGACCTGCGATGGTCGATCTGCAGCACGTCGTAATTCAAGGGCTGATGACAATGGCCCCGCACTCGGACGACGCTGAGTCGACTCGACCGTTCTTCAGAAAGCTCCGCGATCTACGAGATGAGCTCGCAAATTCTTCAGAAGGCGGGCTGAGTTTACCTGAACTGTCGATGGGGATGAGCGGCGACTTCGAAGTCGCGATCGAAGAAGGGGCAACGCTAATCCGAATCGGCAGCCGAATCTTCGAAGGGCTCAGTCGCACCGAGTAACCTGAATTGCTCGCTGCTTGAATCCTGGTTTTCGATTACAACTGCAATGCCACGAAAAAAGCCCGCGGCCTCTACAATGGACGCGGGCTTTGCTGGCTCTTGCCAATGTGTCACTAATTCCGAACGGGATCGATGCGGCTCACACGAAAAATCGGCTTGCCAAGTCGGTCGAGTTTAATCGCGTCGAATTGGCCAGAAACTCGAACGATGGCTCCGTTGTGCCCGGAATCGAGTTTAACATCGCTGCTGAGTGAAATATCTCCACCAAGTTGATCGGCGGTCGTTGGCGCGTCGTCATAGGTGAGGTGCCATGTCCGGTCAGACTCGACATACTCAAGCCGGCCTTGAAACCAATTGTAGTTTAGATCGTGGTTCTGCGAACCGCCGGTCGTTGATTGCGCCGAGGCGGTGACGACTGCTCCTGCCGGGCGGTCGCTGGTTCCCGCCAGGATAACCGGCGACTGAAACCCGAGTTCGGCCGGAGACCCCAATGACACTTCCGGTGGGTCAGATGGAAGTCCAAACTGCGAAGTCTGTGCTCCCTCAGGTTTCGCCGCTGCCGGATCAGGATCTCGCGGGAGTGGGACGGGCGACGACGAACTGCCACCAGCGCCGCGTGCTGTGGGATCAGGAGCCTGGATATTGCCACCAGGCGCGAAGGTCGAAGGTGCACCGTCACTGCCAGACGACGGACTGCCAGACGACGGACTGCCGAGAGCGTCACCCGGCATCACATAAGATGACTGTGGAACACCCTGAAACTGCATCGGAGCTCCACCTTGTGGTGCGTAGGCACCTGGTGGATAGCCACCGTACGGAGCGTAACAACCTGACATTAAGAGTAAGCCCACTCCGGCGAGCGGACGATAAACGTTTTTCAGATGCATGCTGCATTCCCTTGCTGAACAGCGTCGTGCGGCATGCTCCCAACGTTTGCCGACAATGACGCAGCTTTGAGTTGTTCTCAGCGAGATTTGATCAAGCAAGACAACTCAATTCCCATGTCTCCTGCGGGCCTGAATGGCCACGAGGCTCCCAGCCTCTCAGCGCAAGGTCGGGATTCTTGGGGAAACTCCGGACCTGTGTCTATACCGAAAAACATTTGGAAGCCAGGTCGGTGGACGATCAGCCTTCGGATGTCCGTTCGTGATTATTGCCGACCGATACGCGACGCCGAAGCAGAAACGCAATCAGCCCAAAGGCCACAACAGGACCGATCCACCACTTCGGACCGAAGACGATCGTCGCGTTGAAGATCATAAATAAGCATGCAAGGTCCGTGGTTCGCCGCAGTATTGACCGACCAGACGGGGGACTTCTCCATAGGATCCCGACGTCAAGCCCCCACACAATCACGAACGCGTAGTTGAAATAGAGGCCCCCGCTCCAGTCGATTCCGGTGACTCGTGCCGTTTGTTCCGCCGTATGCCTGATCGCGGCAGCATGACTCCAGCCGTGCTCAAAGTGAAATGCTGACAGAACGTGCACGATCAAAAACAGGCAGGCGGCTGACCAGACCACGCGCCAGAGTTTGAACCGCAGTGACGTTGAGTCGCGATCACACACACAGATCAACAATGCGAGTGCGTAGAGCACGACGCAGGCTCGAGCGAGCCACAACGTCAACGGGTGAGCCGGATCAGGCATGCGACGGCCAGCTTACTCATCAGCTCGGAAGTCGTAGCAGATCAGACGGCTGCCTTTTTTTGTAGTGACGTCGGCACTGTTCTGACTGATGTAGACGAGGCCCTGGCTAATTACAGGCAGCGCCCAGGTGTACCTCGCCAGAAATGGCCGACAGCGTGATACTTCCTTGTATCCGGCTGGGGTAAGGTCCAGCCACATCAAGTGACCAAGTTCCCCCTGACAAAGAAATCGCCCGTCAACGTGCAACAGGTTTCCTCGCAGCGTGCTGAGTGTCAACTTTTGCGTCTGGCCGTTGAGGGTTATCGATTCTTCGAACTCAGCAGACTCTCGCCAGATGACCGTGCCCGTCTTAATGTCGACGCACACCAACGACGCATCGGGTTCGTTACGACCGTCAAACGCGTACAGATGGCCGTCTTTGACGATCGGAGTGTTCCAGTGAATGCCCAGCAGGTCGCCATCCGTGTTGTGTTCGCGATCGCGCATCGTCCACTCGACTGATGATGTGAAATCGGGTTTCACGTTCAACAGCGCACTTCCCGCACGATACGTTGCGGAGATGAAAACCTGATTTCCAATTGCGACCGGGCACGAGGCATTCACCGATTCGTACTTGGTGCTGCGCCAGGGAAATTCGAAGTCTACGTCTCCATTGGCAGGGTCGAGTGAGATCAGTCCGCCAATGGCCGGTTCGCTGTCGCCGCCAGCGAAAACAAGCACTCGCTGCTGGCCGTGAAACGTTGCCGGAATCGGCGAAGCGTAGCTCGGACCCCAGTTGTTCTTTCCGGCTGTCCAGACGAGCGTCCCGGTCATCTTGTTGAAGGCAGCGACGACCGGGCCACGCTGACCGCCGACGTTGATGATCAAATTGCCGTTCTGAAGAAGTGGAGTTCCGACCGTGCCGAAGAAGTCCTGTTTGACGTCGAAGTCAGTGTTAATGTTTCTCTGCCAGACGACTCGACCCGTTGCCAGTTCGAAGCAGATCAAGTTTCCTTCAACGCCAAGCAGGTAAACGCGGTCGTTGTCGATCACCGGACTGGCTCGAGGCCCGTCGCTGTATCCGTACCGGTCTGCATAGCTCGTGTCGTAGCGATGCTCCCAGTATTTGTCGCCGGTTTGAGGGTGCAGACACTCGACGACAACTTCATCCCGAATCCGATGAACGTAAACCAGGTGGTCCCCCTGAATCGACGGTGACGCGTAGCCGTTTCCAGTTTCAAGCTCCCAGACAATCTTCGGGCCGTCTTCAGGAAACGTCTCGATCAGCTTTGTTTCGGTCGAGACGCCATTGTGAGTCGGACCGAGAAACGTCTTCCAGTCGTGCGTGACGGCCCCCTTCGGAAGAGCTTTCGGAGCACCGTGAAAAGTCACGCGCTCGTACTTCTTCGCCTTCGCGGCGGCCATCGCCGCAAGCCGGGCTAATTTCGGCGGATTGGGATCGACAATGTCCGCGCTGAAGGTCTGCGGTAAGACGGCCAGCAATGCCGCGTAAACTGAAACTATTGAGAGAACACTTCGCATGAGTCGCTCCGTAGCAAAGTCCGTTCGAATGTACGCTTCCGCCTGAAGACTGTCTGTCTGAGAAACGGTGAGCTGTGATTGGAACGGTGCTGCCAGCACATTGCAACTAACGGATCGGACACGTCCGAGATGTTGAGAGCGTTGGTGGCTACGATTTCCCGAGCAGGCCCCTAGAATACCATTCAGGCCGTGACTGGCTTACCAGAGTACCACTCGAAGAATTCAAGCGAAGCTGCATCCGGCCTCGCACAAACGCAAACCCAACCAATTGCCACCCCAGGAGGAACTGCACGATGGCTTACTCACTTCCCGATCTCCCGTACTCTCACGACGCTCTTGAGCCGCACGTCGACGCTCGCACGATGGAAATTCACCACGGCAAGCACCACAACGCGTACGTCACGAAGCTCAACGGCGCAATTGAAGGCCTTGAAGTGCCAGAGTGTGTCGGTGCATTGATCAGCGATCTGACACAGGTTCCTGAGGACAAGCGTGGAGCGGTTCGTAACAACGGTGGCGGACACGCCAACCACTCACTCTTCTGGAAAGTCATGAGCCCGGATGGCGGCGGAACACCGTCTGGCGATCTGGCCGCAGCAATCGACAGCGAACTTGGCGGCTTCGATGCGTTCAAAGAAGCGTTCTCCGCTGCCGCAGCGACTCGCTTCGGCAGCGGCTGGGCATGGCTCTACGTCAGCGCCGACGGAAAGCTTGCTGTTGGATCAACTGCCAATCAGGACAGCCCTCTGATGGGCGAAGCGGTTGCAGGAATCGCCGGCAAGCCAATCCTTGGCCTCGATGTCTGGGAACACGCTTACTACCTGAACTACCAGAACCGACGCCCTGACTACGTTGCTGCGTTCTTCAACGTCGTCAACTGGGACGAAGTCGCTCGCAGATACACTGACGCCAAATAGTCCGCCTTACGCAGCTTTAAGAACGGCAATTCGGGGTAGTTGCCTGCAACCACCCGTTTTGCAAGGTGACTGCAACCTGGCATTTGCCGATCAAAACAAAAAGAGGCCCGGCACATGAGTTGTGCCGGGCCTTTTTTGTTATCAGTAGCCCGATTCGTTCGCTATCGAAAGATCAGTCGTTTCGCAGTGACAGACCCATTTCGGCCAGCTTCGCTCGGATTTCGTTCAGCGAGGTCACGCCGAAGTTACGAACGCCAAGCAGGTCGTCCGGGCTGCGATTCATGATTTCGCCAATTGTCGAAATATTGAGCCGCGACACACACTTACGGGCTCGAACTGAAAGATTCAGATCGGCAACCGGAGCGTCGAAGACAGCCTTTTGCTCGTCCGGCAGGTCTTCTCGTGTGACCTGTTGCGGTGCCTGACGCTTGGCATCGGTAGCGTGTATGCCGATCGACAGGCCGCGTGAATCGAGAATGTCCCGCACTTCTTTGAGCGATGTTTCACCAAAGTTTTTGCTGCCCAGCAGTTCTGGTTCGCTGATCCGAGCCAGATCGCCAAGGGTGTGAATCTCCATCCGGTCGAGGCAGTTTCGACTTCGAGCAGACAGCTCGAAATCAGCAATCGGTGTATTGAGCGTTTGCTCTTCTTCGCGATCTCTCCGAACAGCATCCTCGTCGTAGAACATCTCACCCGAGGCTTCGATGTCTTTGAGGTAGAGTCGGGCACGTTCGTGACTCGGATCAAACTCGACGACCCGTTTGAAACAGAACGCAGCGGCTTCGTACCGCTCGGCATCTTCGTAGAGAAGTCCCAGATTGATCAATGCTCCGAGGTAGAACGGCGGTCGTGACAGCGATCGCTCGTAAAGTCCTCGTGCGGTGTCATCGTTGCCGAATGAAGCGTTCAACGCAGCCAACCGGAACAACGCGCGTGAATGATGAGAATCCATGTCGACAGATCGCTCGAAGTATTCTATCGCGCCGAAGGTGTCGCCCCGGTCGGCGAGAATCCCACCCATCTGGTAGGAGTAGTCTGCTCGCGTGACAGCAGTTCGAGCGTTCGCTTTCAGAAGAGCTTCAGCTTCGTCCAGTCGACCAGCCATACGAATGGCGCCGGCTTCGGAAAGAACGGCCTGCACGGCGTCATAGCCTCGTTTGCCAGCTTCCCGGTAAGCCTCGACAGCTTCGTCGTACCGACCCAATGCACACAAACATTCGCCTCGGGTGAATTCCGCGAAGTCGCTGCCTGTTGCCTGGGACAAGTAGTGAATCGCGTCCTGATGATTAGTCAACAGGTGAAGCGTGTAACCAGTGGCGACGAAGTCTCGCTCAGAACCTGAACCTGAATCGACCCGTCGACGAAGCTCCAGGCAGGCCTGACGGACGGCGTGCGGATTACTGGCGATTGCTTTTTCCAGCTCGCCGATTTCGTTGTGCCCAAAGGACGAGCCATCGACAAGCAATTGACTCACATCGACTGGATCAGGAACCATCATTGGCGAAGAACCTCCTCGCAGAAGCGAATATCGCAACTCACAGGCGGAGAAATCCCGCACTGGTCGGCAAACGAAATCTTAAAAAACGGAGCCTCTCGCTGTTGCTCCCGCATTTGCTGGTCGCCTCGCCGCTTTCGTAACGCGGGCGACGGCACACAGAATTCTGGAAGCACAGCGGGCTGACTTAATCTTCCGGAACGTACGGCAGCAGAGCGATAAATCGAGCTCTCAACACGGCAACACGAACGGCACGGTGCCATTTAGCACTGGTTCCGGTTCGTCGACGAGGGAGAATTCGGCCATTGCGGTCGACGAGTGATTTCAGCGTCCGCAGGTCTTTGTAATCAACATAAATCGGTCGAGGAGACTTTTTCGGACCGTCCGGGCAGAAGCGGCAGCTCAGCTTCTTCTTCAGCCGGGATTTCTTCTTACGTCTTTTACGGATTTCAGCAGTGCTGACTCGACTCATTATGCGTACCTTGAATGTGTTCTGATCTGGTGGGAAAAGTCAGCCAGCATTTACAACAACTGGCCGCAGATCTCGCCTCGGAACAGCAGCTTCCGGGCGTTGGCAAAAATCGCTCACGAAGAGCGAAGCGGGATTATGTAGGCGACTCACCGATCTTTCAACCGAAGCTGACTTCCGTCAACCCGCTGTTGCCCATGGTGCTCGCAGCCTGCTGGCTTTAAGGGGCAGTTCGTCGGCAAATACTTATGTCGCAATGAACAAAATCGTCGCCATTTGCAGAACTTACAAGGTTTCAGCAAGTGATATCAGCCGCCGCAAATGGGATTCTGCAGCTATCGCATGATTGCCAAACACCAGGCTGTTGTGGGTAGAGCAGGTGGCAGCACCTGGATGACGGGCCTGACGTCGCCATTGATGAATCCGCGACAGGCTGTTCGGGGCGAATGGCTCGCGGATTGCGGTGTCAGCAGTGAGCGGCACGAAAGGCCGCGGACTCGATCACTAACTAAGGGACGGAACCCGATGCCGGTTGCTCTTAATACAGTCTTACTAACACTGGCTCTGGGCTCTGTCGAGGGCGAATTTTCCAGTCCGAACTTCATCGTCCACGCGCCGACGACTGAGATCGCTCGCCAGGTGGCGGACGCAGCAGAAGAGTCTCGCCGAAAGCTGGCCGTTCATTGGTACGGGCATGAAATCAACAACTGGGGCTCACGCTGCGAAATTTCCGTCACCGTTGGGAAGAGCCTCGGAGCCGGCGGGGCGACGCGTTTCAAGTTCGATCGAGGCGAAGTTTACGGCTGGAAGATGGAAGTTCAGGGCTGCCTGGAGCGAATCCTCGACTCGGTCATTCCGCACGAAGTTAATCACACGATTCTTGCTTGCTACTTTCGGAGAAAGGTACCTCGCTGGGCCGACGAAGGAGCAGCGACGGTCGTCGAGCATATTTCCGAAAAGAGCCGATCATTTGACCTCGCGGAAAAGCTGGTCAACCAGGGACGGCGGATTCCGCTCCGAGTTCTGCTCAACATGACTCGGTATCCGAAAGGAACCGACCAGGTTCTGGCGATGTACGCTCAGGGGTACTCGCTGACCGAATATCTGCTCCAACGTAAAGGCCCTAAGCACTTCCTCAACTTCCTGAACGATGCACATCATCGAGGCTGGGACCGAGCCATCACAACTTTCTACGGAAGCCAGGGAATCGAAAAGCTGGAACAGAAGTGGTCCAGCTGGGTACTCGCCGGCTCGCCGCGACTTGATCTACCAAAAGGTCAGATGCTGGCCTCGACGGGAACTGCCGCCTCAACCGGAGCATCACTCAGCGTGGTGCGGTCTCAGGGGCCGGACGCTGACGGCCCACCAAAACCGGCCGCCCCATCCCGTACGGCTCAGCCACTCGGCCAGCCAGAAGCGAAGATTGGCCCGACCGCACTCTTTTCGCGAGTCGGCGAATTTACACGAAACCTGAAGGCGCCAAATCCGCGAGCACGGACGACAAAAACTACACCGGCAGCGTTCCAGGTCGCTGCTTTACCGGCACCTGTCGACCTGCCCGCCCCGTCTCCTCGCGAGCCGCTCAAAGGACGCTCCCGATCAAGCTCACAGGCATCTTCCCGACCAGTGCCAGACGAACAGCCGCTCCAGCCGCTCGTCCTGACGAAGATCAACAACCAGAAACGAGTAACCACTCCGTCAGTCTCGTGCCCCTTGAATGGCCGGTTCACAAGTAGACCTGCTACAGATTCGACACAAGTAGCGGCCTCGCTGCCGCTTCGCGAAACCCGCCTTAGAATCGTTGCTCCTGCAAAGTCTGCGAACCAGAAGAAAGCCGACAACCGGTTTTTGAACTGGTCACTGTTTCCATCGCGAGTCCAGTGAACTGCCTTCGCGTTCACAAACGTTTACTCTCTTCATAGATTAAACTCGGACGCGATTGCTTAACAGCATCTTCCGAATCCTGAACAGCCCAGCGTAGTTGACAACGCACTATTGCTTGCACGAACATAGATTCCCTTAAAATCTGCCGCTGCCGGAAGCTCAAATCAGTGACGTGTTCGCGTGAAGCCGTTAATTTTCTTACCACGATTCCCGGCTCTGACGCGGTTCATCGATCAGATGACCACTTCCTCGCACGGCTGCGTGTCCTCATCCAATTATGGTGAGGGTTCTCATTTTCTTTCTTTATCAGGAGAGACCAGACTCATGTCACAACCAACAATCCTCAAGCCCCGACGGGGCTTTACGCTGATCGAGTTGCTGGTGGTCATTGCGATCATCGCAATTCTCGTCGCACTGCTCCTGCCAGCTGTGCAACAGGCTCGCGAAGCTGCACGCCGAGCTGAATGCAAGAGCAAGCTCAAGCAGTTGGGTATTGCACTGCACAACTACCACGATGTGCATAGCACCCTGCCCGGCAACCCGACTGGTGGCGTTAAGGCCCATCCGGGGGATAAAGACGGACGTCAATGGGAAGGGTGGAGTGGCCTTGCCATGATCCTCCCGTTTACTGACCAGGCCAATCTCTATGAGACATTGAATTTTGACGAATACTGGTATGACGGAAACGCAACACAACAGAACAGAAATGAGTTCAAGGTTCGGAACAGTATAATTCCGGGCTTCCTGTGCCCAAGTGACCCTAGTGCTCGTAACTATACTGCAAGTGCTTCTCCGTCGAGTTACATGCTTTCGGCTGGGCCTGTTTCCAATTGGAGTATTTCTTCTAATCGTAGCCCCGGTCCGTTCTCTCTTCAGTCATCCTGCAACTTCAGGAACGTGACTGACGGAATGAGCAACACGATCATGGCTGGGGAAGGGCTGATCGGTGGTCACAAGGGTAATAAATCTCCAGCAATCCGAAATTCGTCGGCTGGCAATTTAACTTCGACAGGGATGTTCCACAATCGAGTGTTTAACAATTCACAAGACAATATCGACCGAATTCAGAGCTATTACACTGCGTGTATAGGCGGAACTCTTGGGGCCGACAACAACGATGACGAAGCGAATCGCTTCTGGTGTTCCGGTCGTGGTCATTGGGGGCCTTGGTTTAATACGCTCATGCCGCCAAACTCCGGTACTGATGCCGTTTACAGGACAATCAATTGCGACAATGACACGTCAGAAACCACAATCGACATCAAAAATGCAAGCAGTTTCCACACGGGTGGGGCACATGTCCTGATGATGGACGGCGCGGTTAATTTCGCGAGTGATAACGTTGATC
>CALGTK010000452.1 GCA_937904325.1 uncultured Planctomyces sp. | reverse complement strand
GTAAACACTGTTCTCGCGAAGCAATGCTCATGCACCCCAAAAGACTCATCACTGCTGTCCCATTCTGTATCGTCCTGGTATCCGCAGTTGCCAACGCCGATCAGAAGCTTGAATTAGCAGCTCCGTTTACCAATAACGCGATCCTGCAAAGAGAGACGCAGACGCCGGTGTGGGGCTTCGACGCACCTGGCACCAAAGTCACTGTCGAATTTGCCGCTCAAAAGAAGCTGGCTGTCACCGACCAGAATGGTGATTGGATGGTCGAGCTCGACCCACTCACGGTATCGCGTGAAGAACGCACTCTGAAAGTAACCAACGATCGGCGTGAATCGATTGTTCTTGAGCGGGTACTGGTTGGTGAAGTCTGGTTCTCTTCTGGTCAGTCCAACATGGTGTGGACCGCCGGCAGCAGCATGTGCCGCGATATTGCTGGAGAAATCGCCCGCTCTGAGACCGACATTCCGATCCGAGAAATCAATATCGACACCGTATCTGCTCTTTATCCTCAAAAGGCAGCCACTTCGGACAATGGGTGGAAGACGCACAAAAACGCCAGCGGATTCTCCGCTCTGTCATTGTCGTTTGCCTGGGAGCTTTACAAAGAACTGGACATGCCAATTGGTATTCTGCTGTGCGTCCACAGCAATACCCGGATCGAAGCGTTTACCCAGCGTAAAGCGATCGAGAATCATCCCGGGCTCAGTGGCGATACAAAGCTGATTCATGATGCGGACCCGCTCACCGAGCAGGGACGCAAGGCTTTTGACACTTACTGCAAGGAGCTAAGGGACTGGCAAGCAGTGGCCGCTGAAGCAGCCGATCTGGGCGGCAGAGTTCCCGCACGACCGAAGTTGCCTGGCATTGCCGGAATGTGGCGAGGGCCCTCGCAGTTCTTCAACGGCAAAATCAATCCGGTGATCCCATTCGCGATTCGCGGGGCTATCTGGTGCCAGGGAACGAGCAACTCGGGAGACGGACGCATTTATGCAGCCAGGATGGATGCTCTTGTCAACGGCTGGAGATCTGCGTGGGCGATGCCCGAGATGCCGTTCTATTTCACGCAGATGCAGTGTTACGGAAGTCCCGATCCAAACTCCGTCGGTTTTGCGGACATCCGTCAGGCGCAGCACATGTTCTTCACCATGCATCGCAAGAACGTCGGCATGATTGTGCAGTCCGACCTTAACTCGGCTCGCCCACAGGGAATTCATTACTTCAACAAACTTCATCCTGGAATGCGGATGGCGCGCTGGGCACTGGCAAAGCAATATGAAAAAGACATCGCTTATACCGGTCCGATCTATAAAGAATACGTCGTCAAAGACGACCAGGTCATCGTATCGTTTGAAAAGGAGAGCCTCTTTGGCGGACTGATGATTGGCAGCAAGGGAATGGCCAGAGACTACCGGGAAACGGGTAAATACGTTGAACCGGCCAGACCGACTCCGGATGACAAACTCAATCAATTTCGGATATGCGGGGCGGACAAAGTCTGGCACGCCGCGGATGCCGTAATTGTCGGCAACACGGTGGTCGTCACATCCGCCCGCGTCCCTGAGCCGATAGGCGTCCAGTACGCCTATAATGCTGTTCCGGAGAACTCGAATCTCTACAACATGGCTGGTTTACCAGCCACTCCATTTGCCGCCATCAACGACAACCTGATTTTCGAAGAAGACGATCTGGAGAAAGCAGCAGCGCTCAAGGAAAAATACGCGCAGTATACCGACCCCGAATATCCCATCCTTCAGGTTGTTGAGTACTTTCGCGACGGGGCAATCATTCAACGCGACAAGCCGATCCCGGTGTGGGGGCATGCTAACAAGGACGTCAAAGTAACGGTCACTCTTGGCGGCATCACCCGAACTGCAACGACGAATAATCTTCAGCAATGGTCGGTCGAGTTTCCCGGGTTCAAGAATTCCACGACACCGATCACCCTGAAAGTCAGCTCGAGTCACGGTTTTCAGCGAACCGTCAATAACATCCTTGTCGGTGACGTCTGGTATCTGACGGGATCGACGATGTTGAGCGGCGAAATGGCATACAACCAGCGTGATCAGAATGCGAAGCGACCGGAAGTGTTACCGTTTGTACGTGAGTTCCGGCGAAAGACTGCCGCCAGTTCGTTTCCGACCCCCAGAAAACGGAAGTTCGAAACAGGGGGCGGAAAATACCGTTCGTCATGGATGGGCACGGATTTGTGGGAAGGCGACCGGGGCGTGACGATGTTCGCCTACCAGTTTGCGAAGGCCTTGAACCGCAAAGGAATTCCACAGGGGTTCATCACGATGTCATCCGGACATGGTGGACGAAACAGGCAAATGGCTTCGCCGCTTTCCTGGACTTCTTTTAACGGCGTCAAGGAAATTGACCAGCCGGATTTTCGAGCTCGTTTGAACGAGCTGTTCATGCAGTACCCCAACACAGATATTGCTGAAAAGGCTGTTGATGACCACGTCACCGACGTCCAGGACTTCAACCGAATAATTATTGCGGCAAATGAGCAGGGTGAGGATTTGTCTAAAGCCGCACCGCTCGCTGCCCCGCCTTTCCCGGAAGCTGGCAAAAGCCAAGAGATCAAATCAGATACGATCCCAACCTCCACGTACAACTGGTGCGTCAGCCCAATGACTCCGATGGCCGTCGCCGGTGTGATCTGGGCCCCTTCCGAACACAACATTGGATACGAACCTGCACTCTACGCTGCCGAGCTGGAGATCTATGCAAAAAGTTTGACAGGCACCTACGGCCAGGACTACGGGCAGTTCATCTACGCTCAACCCGCCAGTTCACTTGTCGAAGGCATCACCAATCCGAAAATTCCGAACGCAAGAAGTGTGACGTTCGACTATTGGCCAAAGAGCTTGAAAGAGATCGCCATCCAGATGGCGGGAGTGGCTGATTGAACCACGGTGTGCCACCTGGCTGCTGAATGCAGCGGCGTTTCTTCTGCATCGATCGACAACGTCGAAGGCAGTGATTTCGATGCAGTTACTGAACCCGGTGATCGTAAACGAAAGCCTCTATAGTTATTGCTAAAGCGTTTTGTCATTTCATGTTTCAGTTTCCACCGTGGTTTCAGCATCCACTCGACTTTCTTTTGTCCTCGTTTAATCATTCGAGGTTCGATGCGGCCGCTTGCGATACATTGTGCATCCTGCATCACACGCCCTGCGTTGCGAGACACAATTAGTTTGTGTTGCAGGTTCAGTGTCTGGAAGGAGCGAGGCTCGTTGCGGCAGACTTTCCGAACGAAAGTCCCCGATTTCAACTCGATGGTGAATTAGTTTTCGGTTCGATGGGCATTGACGCGTCGATTCCCAGACAGGCGAAGCCCGCGATGAAAAATGCTCCGGCACAGACGAGAAATGCAATGTCCCAGTCGTAGTGCTTGACGATCTGATGGAGCAACAACGGCGAGATCGTTGCACCCAGGTTGCCCCACATATTGGCCCACCCGTGGATCGACGCAACGTGGTTGCCGCCGACATCCTGTTT
The DNA here is from genome assembly GCA_937904325.1 of uncultured Planctomyces sp. Taxonomy (GTDB): domain Bacteria; phylum Planctomycetota; class Planctomycetia; order Planctomycetales; family Planctomycetaceae; genus JABMPE01. Next base: position 6,988 of record CALGTK010000452.1, on the reverse strand, counting down.
GTAGGCCCAGCCGGATGCTGACCCCAGGTCGGTCGAAAATGCGACAATTCCGAATAACGCAGTCAGCGTCCACGGCGAAGGATGCAGCAGACACAGCAGGTAGGCGCTACCGGCCAGGAACCGGCCGACCATCATTGGCAGCACGCGACCTCGCTTCAGGCCGATCCGCTGGACAGCTACGTCCGTTGCGCGTCCGCCGAGCAGCATGCCACACCAGCCGATCCACAGCGGAATGGCACACATCCAGCCACGTTCGACCAGCGGGACGGAGTGTTCCTCGACAAGAAACCGTGGCAACCACGTGACCAGAAATACCCATCCGACGTTCGAGCCCCACTGCGAAACGCACATCAGCCACAGGCTGCGACTGGCAAGCATTTCTCGAAACGGGGGTTTACCCAGCGGCATTGAGTTTTCGGAATCGTCCGCTGAACACGCTGCAGCCACAGGTTGATCGGCCCGAATCAGTGCCCGCTCTTCGTCGTTGCACCATGGGTGTGTCGCCGGTCTGTTCCGGAAGACAAAGAAGAATCCCGCTGCAACGAAGATTCCACACGCTCCGTATGTAAACATGACCGGACGCCAGCCCTGAACATAGAGCTTGCCGATAGAGTCGGGAAAGGCTGCTTCCAGGACAAGTCGGTTCACGCGGCTGACTTCAGCCTGAGTCAGCGATTCCTTTTTCAGCAGCGTCCGTGCTTCCCACTCTATTGGCAATCCCTCGATGGGACCGTGAACGAGCGGATCCTCGGACTCAATCAGCTCGTTCAGACCGGCAATGTGCGACCGCCCTAGTGTTGACAGAAAGGCCGCAATCTCACGTCGCAGTTGGTCAGCATTCGAAGGTTTGGTCGGCATTCCTTCTTCGGGCGGCACAACATTGAGAGCTGCCGCATCGAGCCTCTCTAATAATACTGCCTGATCGAGCAACGATTCCCGAGTCAGCAACGGCGTCGTGTTCATTGGAACAAAGAAGACGATTAATCCCGCGGTCAATACCGGGGCGAGTCCGCTGCCAAGCCGCCCACCCCAGGAAACAAAGCCACTGGCCGTGCCGCGTGACGACATCGGCATCCATTTCCCAATCAGACTCGCCGCAGTTGGATAGGCTCCGGCCTGGCCGATGCCGGCCAGAAGCCGCACGGCAAGCAGCGAAATTACTCCGGCTGTCATGCCCAGCATGGCCGTGAAGAAAGACCACACGAGAATGTAAATGGTAAGCATAGTCCTCGCGCCGAAGCGATCACTCATCCAGCCTGACGGAACCTGCGCGAGCGCGTATGTCAGAAAGAACGCCGAGAAGCAGAAGCTAAGGTCGTCATTCGAGATATTCAGGTCTTCGCGAATGTAGCGTTGAGCATAGCTCATGCAGAAGCGATGCAGGTAAAGCAGGAACGCCATCGCAAACGTGACACCCAGCACCATGTACCGGACGCGTGTTGGCTTTGCCGAGTCGCACGCTTTGTCAGGCATAGCGTCTTTCTACAAGGACTTCTCTAAGACGGGTTTCGAGTGACGTAAACCGGACTGCTCCAGGCGAGAGATTGATCAAACTGCGTGACTCGAATCCAGTAGGGGAACTCACCGGCCACAGATTCCTTGTCGGTTGTTTCAAGGTCGAATGTCATTGGTCCGCCAGGATTGGGCGGTGGACCGATTTGAGCGAATCGTCCAACTCCGCCAGCTTCGACTCGGTGATCATCCCTGAGTACGTCATTCAAATTGACGTTAAACGTCGTCGGACCGGACTCGAAAGCGAGTTCAGTCGAGTCATCGCCCTGAACTTTGATAATGATACCCGCCGCGTTACCAGCAGACTTGTTCGCCCATTCAATCCGATTCTCGACGACCTGCGTGGCGTCGTCATCGTACGATTGAAAGTTGATCGGCTCGACAAGTTCGACCGTTCCGTTTGAGACAGACAACGATCCCGTCCAGTCGACACGTTGCAACCGGGCGGTGCCTTTACGTTCAGTGCCACCCCACAGAACTCGCAGATAAGTTGCGTCCTCGGGTTGTTCGACACGCGGCGAAACCGCCCAGGAATCAATGATCTCGATACCTCGGAACAGGTCGACCCGTTCAATGGCCTGCGTGCCTTCGATCTGGAAGTTAATCTTCGGCGAGCCGGCCGTCGTGATTTCTGAACCCATGTCGGCATCGTTGACCTGGAAGAGCAGCCGGATACGTTCGCCCGTCGTTGCGTAAGTTCTTCGCGCGTGGAACGCTTCCCAAAGAGATTCGCGAGTCAGTTCTTTGGCGTAGACAGCGGTCAGCCCATTGCGCAGGTTGCGGATAAGTCGTCGGCCTGGATGGCACGCCCCAGGACGGCCCATCACTCCATCCGTCCCGGCGGTCAGTCCCACCTTGTACCCACGTGATAACGCATCCATGAAGAACCACTCTACCGTCCCATGGGTCGAGTGTGTTTCGCAGAGCTTTTCAATCTTCTGCTCATACCAGTCGAGGTTCGTCATGCGTCCGCCAACGTGGATGTTGACGAGTACGTCCAGGTCGCGGAATGCGTCGTGGAATTCGGGGGCGGTCGGAACGTCTGGCTCCGGATCCGGCACGTCCTCGCGGAAGAAGCGATCGCTACGGCGCATGATCGATTCGTCGTAGCCGTAGATGACGTTTCGGTCGCCGCCGTCTTTTGTAAAAGGGCTCCACTCGCAACCGAGAATTGGGACGTAAACGCCGGGTTCATAGAACTCCTCGGTAATTTTGCGAACGTGTGCCCAATCGTCGAGGGTGACGTAATGATCGTTCGACTGGTGCGTGATGAACTGCAGACCGGCACAATCTCGGCCGAAAGCGTATGACTCGGAAACGGTCCCGGCCCCGCAACCGATTTCAGTCTGTCCGGAGTGAACGTCTCCCCAGAATATTTCCAGAGGCGGCTGATCGATGTGAACGGTGATCGGATTCGTGACGGCGCAGAAGTCGCCGGACACAACGTTTAGACGGAACGTTCCCGACTGACTGAAGGTCACGTCAAAGTGATAGGACGGGCGGACTGGTTCTGCGTCGACGGGGATGATCTCGGCGTTGCTGTCCGGATCAGTTGTAAGAATAGGCATGTCGGCAAGCACAGTCGCGTTGCCCCAGCAGTCTTCGGCTCGAACGATGACTTCGGCGGATTCTCCGACGACAGTGTCCGAGTACACGATCGCCGAAATCTGGACAGGCGGGCCCGGCACTACCGGAAAGGATGGCTGTTGCGGAAGACGATTGCGGATGGCGTCGCCTTGATGATCGATCGCCATAAGAAACTCAACGTGGTTGTCGACGCAAGTCGGGGCTCGCCATCCGACACTGCCTTGTGACGTGTCTCCACAGGTGAGCTTGATGTGGTCGCCCTGCCGCAGTTGCCCCTGTTCGACTTTGACGTGAACCTGGTGGTGCCAGGGTTCAATGCCCGAGAACCAGTTATAAACCGGACTGAGCGTAACATTCTTGTTGTCACGCGATGCGAGTTCGAACTCAAGACTCATGAATCCGTCGGCCGAAGGATCGTCAGTTTGCAGGTCGCTCCAGTCGAACGGCCATCGCCAGCAGACGAGTAACTCTCCGTCGGATTCCACAACGTCTTCGCCGATGGTCCATTCAAAGATGACAGTCGTCGGCTCGCTGACGGTCAGATGATCGTTTTCAGTGTGGGTCCCTTTGCCGTGCCGACGGATCCGCTCCTCGTATGGCATCGTGAAGTGATGATGGAGTTCGGGTTTGGCGGGGGGAGCAAGACTGGCAACAAGCATCTGTTGTACCTTTTTTGTGATCATCCGTTCGAGAAGATAATTTTGGCAGGCAAGGAATCCGATTGCGACTAACTCATGGATTCGCAACGACGCTGCCGGATCGTCAAGCTTAAATGTACAATGCGTCCGTCTTCTGGTCGCTGCGTATTCCCGGAGAGGTAAGTGCTCATGGAATCCACTAATTTCGAACAGTGTTTCACGTTCATTGTGTATGTACTCTGTCTGGGATACTGGCTGGGATACTGGCTGCTCGCATGGCTGGTATGGAAAGGCTGGTTACAGTTTCCGGATAACAGCCGGTTTGGCCGCTTCGCAAACAAAGCCGGGCATAGTTTCGGGCAATTCTGGATGGACGCTCGCTGGGCAATGTTGGCGATGATAATCATCGTCGTCAGCGCAGGCATTGGCCTTGCGGCGTACAGTGTTGCAATTGCGATAAAATTTGTGATAACCGGAGTCCGTGCGTCGTAAGGCGACAACGGAGGCCACAGCGGCACAAGGATGATTGAGCGAACTCCATTTTTTCGAATTTATCCATACCAATTCTTTAAGGAAGTAAACCTGATGCAACAAGTTGGCCGATCGGTTCTGTGTCTGTTCCTTCTCTCCACAGCGTCGGCGACGCTCGCGGCCAGTCGCCCAAACATTCTGGTGGCGATTTCGGATGACCAGTCGTTTCCGCACACGTCGGCTTACGGCTACCAGGCAATCTCGACACCAGCGTTCGATCGCGTCGCGAAGATGGGAGTTCTCTTCAACAACGCGTTTACGCCGGCCCCCGGTTGCAGTCCGATGCGGGCAGCATTTCTGACTGGACGAAACATCTGGCAAATCGAAAATGCGGGGACACACGCCAGTTCGTTTCCGAAGAAGTACGAGGCCTACCAGGATCGTCTCGAAGCGGCGGGATATTTTATCGGGGCAACTGGCAAACACTGGGGTCCCGGCAACTGGAAGGTCGACGGTTGGGCTCACAATCCAGCCGGACCGACATGGGGTAAACGCAAACTCAAATCGCCTCCGGGAATTGGCAGCGTCGACTACTCGGCAAATTTTGCAGACTTCCTGAATGATCGTCCGAAAGACAAACCTTTCAGCTTCTGGTTTGGAGCGAACGAGCCTCATCGCTCATTCGGCAAAGGGATTGGGATCGAAAACGGGCTAGACCCGAACAAAGTCGTTGTGCCGAAGTTTCTGCCAGACACGCCCGAAATTCGGTCAGACATCCTGGATTATTGCTTCGAGATCCAATGGTTCGATCAACACCTTGGGCGAATGCTTGATTCGCTTGAAAAAGCCGGCGAGCTGAACAACACGCTCGTCATCGTCACCAGTGACAACGGCATGGCGTTTCCTCGAGCGAAAGCGAACTGCTACGAATACGGCATCCACATGCCGCTGGCCGTTTCATGGCCTGCAGCGGCGAAACCTGATCGAGTCGTTGATGATCCGGTCAATCTGATAGACGTCACAGCGACAATTTACGATGCTGCCGGAGTTGACCCACCAACAGAAACTCCAACCGCCGGACGAAGTATCCGCAACATTCTGGAATCGACCGAACAGGGAATCGTCGACGAACATCGAGATGCAGTCTTCAGCGGCCGTGAGCGGCATTCATCCGTTCGGTTCAATTCTCTGGGGTATCCGCAACGCTGTATCCGCACGCGAGACTATCTTTATATCCGCAACTTTCGGCCGGAACGCTGGCCGGCCGGGGCGCCGCAGAAATACGGAAACGGTGGCTACGCAAAGAAAGACGAAGTCATCAACAAAGTTCTCGGCCCCATGCACGGCGGCTATCACGATATTGATGCGTGCCCGAGTCTGACATTCCTCGTCAAAAACCGAGACGACACCAGGATTGGCCATTTTCTGGGACTGTCTGTCGACCATCGCCCCGCGGAAGAACTCTTCGACATCCGCAAAGACCCAGCCTGTCTGCACAACCTCGCCGCCAATCCAGCTTTTGCAAAAGTCCGCTCAAACCTGAATGCTCGCCTGTTCGACTACCTGAAAGAAACCAACGACGCTCGAGTCACATCCCCCGACGGCGGTGACATCTGGGAAACGTACCCGCGCTACAGCGGCCTCCGCTGGTTCCCAACACCCGGCTGGGCAAAGGAAAACCCTGACCGAGTTCCGACTCAGGAATGGGTCGAGAAGAAACGACCTCGTTGATGAACGTGTTGTAACGTCAAAGTGTGTGTAATCACGGCGGCACATCCGGGAAACGTGCGAATCTCTGCCGGCAGAGGCAGCGAAGTTACCGCGTGCAGAGTGATTGACTCGGAGAAACCTGGCCACGTCCGGGACAGTTTCGTTGATATAAAGAGCGATTGGCACTTCCGAAAGCGGCACAGTAATGGCGGCTGCTCCGGCATCATTCCGCGCCTTGTTGCGTGCCTGTTGAGCGGCCGGAAGTGCGATACTCGCTCCACAGACGAGCAACCCGCCGCAGACATTCATCAGGAAGGCACTCTTTTGCTCTTCCCACCGTGTCACCAGGTAATAGAGGGAATAGAACGGAACGAACAGGTAAAGCAGGCCACAGACGACGTCCTCCTGGAACGCGCCGATCAGTAGCCGAATTCCTCCGATGCCCATGAGAATCAATCCAACAATCAACACAATGATCGCCAGGATGACTCCAACGCCGGGCACAATAAACAGGGCTGCTATCGTGGCGAAGGTGGCGGCAAACGGGAATCCGAGCCAAACGAGTGGGCTGGTAAACGAAAACCGGCCGCCATCATCGCTCCGGGATGCTTTTCGGTTTTTCTTCTTCGGCTTCGTTTTGGCCGAGCGACTCGGACTGCTGCGGCGAGGACGGGCTGGCTGGCTGGTAGTCCTCATACGCGTCATCGTCAGTCCCGTACGAATCGTATCCACCGTCGTCGTAAGACTCGTACTCGTCATATGAAGATGCGGTGTCGTCTTCCCACTCATCCTTTGCCGCAGGCTTGGTTCGTTTCCGGCGTTTCGGAGTACCGCTCGAACCAGCCGCACTCCGTTTCCCACCAGGGACTGTGCAGATTTCGCCGCATTCACGACACTTGAATCATTTGCCGGCCTTGTCAGTAGCGATACGGTATTTGAACTGACAACCTGTGCATGTAACGCTGATCATTAAGCGGCTCTCGATCTTTGAGTGTCAATTAGCAAGTAACGATTCACTACGTGGATTTACATCTGAAGTGCAAAGCCGGCTTTGTTGAGAGCTTCGAGTG
>CALGTK010000451.1 GCA_937904325.1 uncultured Planctomyces sp. | reverse complement strand
CGCTCGTTTGCAGAGAAGGGAAGCGTGTTGTGGCTTTGAGCCACTCGGCTGCTCTCTGGTCGACGCTGATATTTCCATCGGAATAGTAGCGTGCGTTTTTGGATTCTATGCCATTAAGCAGCGTCGGAGTGCCGGCGTGCCCGACGTTGAGACCATGATCCAGGTTCGAGAAAACCGTCATGTCACGCCGATGCCGCTCGAGCGGTTGAAGCAATTCTGGCATGCGATAGTCGGTACCAACTTTCTCGGGGAAGAAGGCCGAGGGGTACATTCCGAAGGCATTCGAGAAGACGACTATTCGCTTCACGCTTCGAGTGTCCGACGGGGACCGTGCATGGGTGCGCTCAGAGACCAGCGATTCCATTACGGGTAACGCCAATGTGACTCCAGCACATTTTAAGAAGTGGCGACGCTGCTGGTTACCCATTCGAGTGGTGGAGTTACTATTCATGGCTTTGCCGATTGCTGGGATATTGTCGCGAAATTAATGATGGCAGAAAACACCAGTACCGCGATGGCATTGGCTTCGTAGACTCAATACATCAACGGTTTACATAGCTAACCTTGACTTCTGGCCGTAACATCTGAAATGGTAGCAGAAGTGCTCTGTACTCACCTTCTGAAGTCTTCGAACCCTTGGCCGTATAAACCTCAAGTTGCTTCAGTGTTCCGAGAGTTGCCAGGACAGCCAGATCTTCCTGCGAAAATGTATCCGCGTTTTCAATCGTCAGCTTCGTCAGTGGCAGGTGCTGTAAACGAGCAAGGCCTCTTGCAGTGATACGACTTTTTCCACTACCTGGCGAGATGAAATCCAGTCGCAGACTGGTCACGGCTGGGAACGACTTTACAAGATGTTCCAAATGTGCGTCGTCCGGCGCCAGTGGTGAATGATAAAGCACTAACTTCTTGAGATTGGGCAGATCATTAAGTGTCGTGATGATGTGCTGCGCTCTTTCGGGCTCGGATTCATGCAGGCGAATTAATCCCATGCATCCGCCGATGGTCAATTCCTCAACAGGCAAACCGTTGAATGCGCTGAGTGATCGGAAATGGTGTCCATGCCAGATCTTCAGCCGCTTTAAATCGGGCAGTCGGGCGAGGAAGCCCCACTGGGAGTCGTTGGCCGGCGACATATTGATGCCTACATCCGTAAGGTGAATCAATTCGCCAATCAGCTGAAGCTGCTGGACTGACAATGGCGGAGCACCACGTGCCATCAATCTGACAGCGTGCCCATGGTTATCAACGGCGACGGAATCACCCCGTGTTTTGAAAAACTCAATGACAGTTGCTTCATCAGCACATAATTGCAGGCAGGAGAGGCAGGCAATTCCTGCTGAAACAAAAATCAACTTCATACGCTTCACGATGATAGCTCCTACGCTGAAAATGTTGACAAAAAAAGTTCTCAGCGCCGGGTACGGCGGGCACACCAGTTCGCGAGTGTAGCATTTCACTGGTATAGACGGCTCTTTTGGATTCTGACAATTCAGCAGACACGCGATCACGACACCATATGAGTCCAATGAAACTAAATGGTCTGAATTCAATTATGCGTTCTCAAATCACGTGACCTGCCCTTTAGCCGCAACCAGTTTCATAGCGACACTGCGGTAGCCCATGACTGGTAGATAGCTGACGTATTCCCAGGAATCTTTTCAGGGGGCCGTCATGCCAAAGAAATCAAAGCGATCACGTCGTTCATTCAGTGCTGAGTTCAATCAGGCGGCAGTCGATCTTGTCGTTAAGCCACCGTACTCGTTCAAGGCGGCAGCAGCTGCCGTTGGTGTTGCCGTGAAGAGTCTCAGTGAATTGGCACGCGAAGCTGCTTCGGAAGCCCGAACGTGCCGTGACGACGCCTCGACCGCTGTACTTCGGGATGAGATCAAGCGTCTCATGAAACGTCCGCAACGTGCAGAAATGGAACGTGAGATTTTAAAAAGCCACGGCGTAAGTTTCGAGGGAGTCACATTAAGATACGCATGGATCAAAGAGCATCGTGACTCGTTTTCAGTGATGTCGATGTGTCGTACTCTCGAAGTCAGCCCGAGCGGATACTACACAGGTGGCTGAAGGCCGGGCCCGACTTGAAGGCTCAGCGGTCAGTTTGGATTCGCCTCCGGAATATTCCAGTCCTCTCTCCAGATCAGTTTTTTGATCAACCCTGGGTCACTGACTTTTGCGACTCGCTGCCGTTCCACGGCTTCGGAAGTGGGGTCGCACGCTGATCGTTACGAAGAGTGGCTCTATGCCGGCGGATGGTCATTGGCCTTCGCGAGTTCGCCGGACGAGACAGGAGCGTTTATGTCACGGATACTCTGCCTGATCGCGCCGGTGAGTATTGAAGTGGTCGTGCCGATCCACAGAAACGTGAAACCTTTTGCACGAAGTGCCGGAGCGTCGGTGCCTGCCCACACTTTCTTGTCTGCACCGTCCGCGGCCACTTTGACCCGCTCCAGGGCGGACCGGTACTTCTCATTCTCCGGTTCCCAGCAACAACCCAGATCGGCGGAAAGGTCGTATGGGCCAAGCCCGAGCGCTGTCACGAACGGATGAGCGGCCAGCGACGCGGCATTGTTCACACCGACTAGTGATTCGATCTGTGGAATCACGATGAAGTGTTCTTCAAACTCCGACTTCCACGTTTCGTACTGGTAATTGTTGATCCAGTAGTTGCCCATGCCGCCTGGCCGACGTCTGCCGCGAGGTGGCATCAGTGCAGCCTGCTGAACCTGATCGATTTGGTCCGTTGATTCCACGCATGGCAGCAGCAATCCGCACGGTCCCATGTCCATCGCCCGCCGTATTACCGACGCTTCGCAGGAAACAGTACGCATCATGACGGGAAAACTGGCCAGGCGACCAATCTGGCAAATGTGGCTGACCAGTTCGTCTGAAAAATGGCCGTGCTCTCGATCAATGATGAGGTAATCCAAGCCGCTGCTCTGACAGATTTCCACCAGCAACGGCCATGCCTGGTCGGTCGCCATCAGTCCAATAACTAATTCGTCAGTGGCAAGCTTTGCCTTTAACTCGGCTGCGGGTTTTAACATACAGTGAATTACCTTTGACTTTCTGGCTTGACTGTTGGATGGCAGGCATGCGAGTGAAGATGACCCGATGAGCACGCCCACTCACAAAGTGATCATAAATAGACGTAGACAACCGGATGTATGACTACCGATAAAGTTCGCCGAGAAGGGCTCGAATTTATTTGAACGTCACGGTGTAGCGATACACATTCGCGGTATATAATTCGTCCGCATTTTCGTGTAAGCGTGTCAGATAGATCTCTAGATTCTTCTCTTCCTGGCTTTCGTTGACCCAGAAGTTCGAGAGCTGCAGCCGTTCACCTTCACCAGCGTGACGTGTGTCGATTTCGGTTACTGAATCTTTTTTCAACCCGAGCGTCTTTTCATCAATCTCGGCAATAATCAGTGGATAGCGTGGGTGCCCTGGAATCGTGGTGTGCTTTGGTAAAATATTGCCGATCCAATACAGCTTGTCCGTCTTGCTGCTGCGATAAAGTCGGTGGAAGGTGCTACTGGAAAAGAAGTGTTTGCCGTCGCTGTAACGGAACACTTCCGGTTTTGAAAACGTCAGTCCGCCGTCGTCAGAAACGGCGAAATACTTATAGGCTGGCTTTTCTTTCCCGTTCTTTGTCACTCGCCACACGATCAAGACGCGACCATCGCCGAGTTCGGCGACGTCGGCTTCGAGAAGGCCGTTGAACGCATCGTCGCGTGAAAGCCAAACGGACGTTCCCGCTTTCCAGTCGTAGGCTTCGGTTTTTTCATTCCATCGCCCGACATAGCAAAGGCTCCCGATTCCGCCCTTCTCAGGCCACACGGATCTTCCGACGGGCTTGTCCTCAACCTCAGCCGGGATCTTTGCGTTGGTGACAGGAATGATCAGGCTGCCGTTGCTGTGCCGAAAAATCGACTGACCGGGATAACCGGTGTTGTTCTTCAAAAATTCGGGATGCAGAACTGTTTCTGGACTGAAGTCTTCGCCCTCTTCGTAGCGTAGCATTTGGGGCGGTCCGAACATTTCCCCGCCATCGGCTGAAAGCCGAATCAACGCATGATTGTAGATTCGCCGTGGAGACCCTTGACGCATATCACGCACATGATGAATTGATAGATCGACATGGCGTTTCGACAAGGGATCATAGATACCGCAAAATTTCCAATCGATGATTGAGAACTTTTCTCCCACGGTCAAAATCGGCGGCAGCGGAGTCAGCTTGCTCCACGTTTTCCCGTCGTCGTGAGAAATTCGTCGGTACGGTTTCGTCGGAGAATCACCGTAACCTCGCACCTGATTATCGTGTGACCAGATCGTGTGGATTTCTTCACGGTAGCCAGGTTCGCCGGTGTAGGTCCAAACCCATGGCGCTTTGTTGCGAACCGTGTTTTTTACGTAGACCTGTTTCTTTACTGTCCCAATGGGGCCTTGCGTCATCTCCTGAGCAATAAGAGGCGCTGCGACCAAATCCAACGCTCCAAGGCAACCGAAGATAAATCTTACAGTCATTCCACTATTCCTGAGTTTTAGAACTTTCAATTTCACCACGATGTCGGTGTCGCAATCACTATTTAGTTCAGCTGATGTTCTGAGTGGTTTCCGGGCGATACCCGATCCCTGTCAATGGTTTGTCCCGTACGGCTTCCTGCGAGATGTCGGTAATGAGACGAGTAAACGAACTGGGGCCATCGCGCCATGCCTGGACGTTGCACATCATCTCATAACGTGACGATACTGAACATCGTCAAGTCACCGCCTTCGTGATGTGACATCCCGCGAAACACGCTACGTACCGGGATCAATACAGCACCATGCCCACGACGCAAACCCAAACCGAAAATTCTTACGCTCGGCTACGCGAAAAACTTGTCGCCGGTGAGCTCGCACCAGGTCAGAGGCTGGTGAATCGCTCATTGGCTGACGAATTTGAAATCAGCGTGATTCCGTTGCGAGAAGCCATCAACCGGTTGGCCAGCGAGGGGCTTGTCAATCAGATTCCCGGAGCCGGCGCGTTCGTGCATTCGCCGGATGGACGTGAGTTGCAGGAGTTGCTGATCTTCCGCGAGAGCATCGAAAGCACGGCGGCGGCGGAAGCAGCGCGGCACATCTCGGATCGTGAACTCGACGCTCTACAGGCGGTGCTGGACGGCTGGATGACCATCGCGAAGTTGAACAAACCGGGACTGGCCACTCCCTGACGACTGGTGCATTCACGCCGTCGCTGACATAACCCATTGCCACACCTTAGATTCGAGTGATAGCAGCCCGTAGGGTCAAGAAACTCAACCGACAGCAAAGCTCTTTGGCAACCTCTCCGGAAATGCATTGCAGCAGCACATGGAAGAAGCACGTCGTGCCTGTATGGATCGGTTTGTCACAAAGCCATTCACTTCCAGCGAGCTTCTTGCAGCATTAAAGCATTGTTAGAATTAGTTTTCAGTGCATCCACAGTGTTTGAAGTCGTTGCAGCATTGAGTGGCAGTGAATTCGGCGAAGTGTTTGCCGATGCGGTCCCAGAGAAATTCTCTGGTGCGTTCGCGTATTTACTTGCAGTCCGTATTACATTAGCTGCACATGCAGTCTGCATCGGTTAGTGCAGTTTTCGAAAACACGAAGCTCGTTCGGGCGTGTGGGAAGCACACATAGCAGTGCGCAAAACGTTTATCGCGACCACAAGTCAGCGTAATACCCAGTAGTGGTGTGCAATCTGGTGTAATGTTCGTGACGGGATGCTGAAATGTTTCGCAAATTCCCAATCGTTTGCCTGATCCTGCTGCCTGACGTCCTGCCCGCTCAAAGGGCCCCGGAAATTCGCGACGTTCCCGATCTGTGGGTCGTCGACTATCCGTCGGTCGAGAAGGTTGCTCCGCCGACGAAGAGTGCATTTTTTGATGCTGCCAATACGATTTTAAACGTGGCTCACGGACCTATCGGACAGAGATCAATGGTGGTTTTGGAAGAGTTGCACAGGGGGGTGGCCATAGAATTGTGCACGTTGGCGCGGATGTTGGCCTTTATCGAGTAAACGAACCTGTGTACGCCGCTGCAGCTGGAGTCGTAAGAGTTTCCATAGGCCCCAAGCCGGCGACACGTCGGAGATCAACGGACAAACAGGCGCCAGCGAACACAGGCATGCCATGGGGGAACTTTATAGCCATCGAACATCGATTTCCTGACGAAACGTACTTCACCTCGGTGTACGGCCACCTGGACTCAGCTCGCCGTGTCCGAACCGGAGATGTCGTTAAGGCTGGTCAGATGCTGGGGAAGATCGGGCGAAAGGACGTCAACGTCAACGGCGGCTATGTCCCTCATCTGCATTTCGGAATTCGCGAAGGACGCATGGCCGAGCCTGGTTCAGCTCTCACTTATGTCGCTGTCAACGGCAAGTACTATCCGCTGATTCTCAGGGAAGTCCGTCCGGAAACCAGCACTGTGCAGTTGGACCTGAGCAAAGAGATTCAGGTACCAGCGGGCGTCGTTATTCCGGATGGAATCGACGCCGCCCAAGCCAATATTGGCCTTCGAAAGATGCCGTCAGGACGTCTTTGGGTGATGAGTCGTCCCGAATTTTCGCTGTCTGGACACACCGACAAGTTCGAACCGTGGCTTGACCCGTTGCCGTTTCTACGCGAACACGGTGCAATGACTCGACCGGCACGATTTCATCGAGCACGAATTAAGCCGTCCACGGCATCGTCAGCAGCCGATAAAAAATGATCATGACAGCCCGATAAAGCGACCACTGTCCGTGGAATTGGCGTTTGATCATGCTGCACGCGTACCTTCACGGGATCTGTGAGTACATTGCCTGGCTTTCCGGGAAGCTCAGGCAGCGCGACGTTGGCTGTACTTGAGCATGCCATCGAGTCGTTCGCGGCACTCGATAGTTCAGCGACAACGCTAATGTTCTCATCAGGTTGAATCAGCTCGTTGACAAGCCGCTGAAGATTACGTTCTGCATGGTAATTTCAGAGATACACATGCACGGCGTTCTCGAGTGACCTACGCCCGAAGAAGAGCATGCGTTTGAAGCACGTGGACTTGAGACTCAGAAACCACCGCTCCATGCGGGCATTCAGATTGGGACTCATCAGTGGCAGCAGGACGACTTCGGTGTCGGTGTGCTTATCGATGAATTTCCGCGTAGCAATAAAGCTGGTGTTACGGTCAACGATCAGATGACTGGCATTTCCCAGGAATCCGGCTTCGCTATCAGTCAGGTTGCGGCAAACCTGCTTCATCCACGTCGCATTCGGACTCGGGGCGATGCCAGCGATTTGTATAAACGGGGTGTCTTCGGGTGCATCATGGCGAGTGCGTAGAGCGTGACCAGCCCGTTCCGTGTCAAGACCTCGACGGCCGTAAAGTCCGTGGCCAGAATGGAATCTCAGTGGGCCTTCAGGAATGTTGACCACGCTGCCGGTCCAATTCCATGTACTTTGAGCACGTGGGCGGCTGTCTATTCTGAGATGTCATATTTCAGATTTTAATGCGACTTGAATACAGTTAGATCCCCACGCCGGATTCTCTCTTGCGAAACGAACGATTGGGTCGATGACTGCCTGACGTGTGCAGGGCCTGCCGTGTTTTCGCTTGTCGCTGCAATCGATCGTCTTTGCGACGAGTTCCCCTTGCCCGTGAAGGATCGTGTCTGGCGTAAAGATGATCTTCCAGTTCTCTACTGCTTCGGTGGAGCCGCCTCGCGGACGATGGCTCCGTGATCTTTGCTCAGGATCAGCACCGAGAACCGTCGCACTGAGTCCAATTCATTTGTGTTCAGTGAACTGTAATCGAAGCGACCTCGGAGATCGGTATAGCCGTCCTTGTAGAAGCGAATTGAGCCGTCAGACATGGCGGCGTAAACCTTGACATAAACACGAGGCAGACTCTTCTTCGTCTTCTCGTTCGTTACGACCAGCTGACCGTAGTTCTCGACAATCTGCACATTCAGCGAATGTGAGTACCAGGTTTGAGTCTTTGTCTGACCAGCTCCGACTATCTCAACCAGAAAATTCGAATTACCAAACTGCTCTGGTAACCCGAACGAGTGCGATGTCGCATCTGCGGGTAAAGCAACACTTGCCGTTGCGTTCGGTCGGATCCAGGAAAACGAGCCGGTAAATCTCTGCACGAACGGATTACGGCTGAAGAGCAACTCGATGTCCATCTCGTAGTAGTTGACTCGGACAGACTTCAGATTCTGGTAGGAAATATCAACCTTGCCTGCCTCGACAGTGAAGTCAAAAGTCGGCTCAGTCTTTGCCAGGATCGATTGAGTTGCATCGCGATCCTCCAGATCAACATTACTGTCTGATCCATCGGCCGCAGTATCTTCGACAGGCAGTTCTTCTTGATTACTGGCAGTCAGGGCAAGTTGAATTGCCTGGTCGCCATCTGTCGAAGCGAGCTGTCCTGCAGCGGGTACGCCAGCGAGTTGCGGAACTTCAGCCTCGTCAAGCTGGTGCCCAACGGCTGCAAACGCCGAGCGCCAGCGTTCGACAGGATAGTCTACGTACTTCGCAACGATGGCCCGTGCACGCGTCGGCTCGAGCGAGTAGAGATCGATCCATGCGGCAAAGTAGTCGTACTGAATCTGCGAGGCGAGTTTTTGCCGGTCGACTACTTCAAACATACCCATAGCTTCCTCAACGCGGTCCTGCAGCAGAAGGTAGTATGCACCGGCCATGCGGTCTTCATCGTCGAGCTGCGGACGGCAACTGAGAATGTCGAGCAGTCGGTGATACTGCTGATACAGCCGGTCGTTAAGAATCTGTCGGCGTTTGCCGAGCTGATGAGCTCGCGCGTTCACCAGCGGACTGTAGTCAAGCTGCTGATAAGTCCGACGCTCGATCGGATCGATCGTCAGCAGCGGACTGGCAATGGCCGATCCGCATTCTGCTACGAACTGATTGGCGTGCTGCACATACTGATTCAAGGTTTTTGGATCGTTGTGTTTGACGGAATACGACCACAGCGTGTGATTGTAGACATGCCGCCGATCGAGCAGGTTGATGGCCATCCGGAAGAAGCGTGCCTCTGACATGCGGAACGCGATGCGATTCATATTTACTCGCAGCAGATTACGCTTTCGCAGGAATGTCAGAACCTCTTCGTCTGTACCCTGCTGTGAGACGAAGTCCCAGGACTCACGGTCAATCGTGCTCGGTGTGTCGACAACATTGAAGTCTCGCGCCGCAGCATGCGCGATCAGTCGTCCGTCGTTCGATACCTGCACCGGGTAGTGCGGGAATTTTCCGGTTTCGGGAAAGTAGAAATGGTATTCGATTGTTTGCGTGGCATAAGCATCGAGCTCCACGGGAACGCTCTTCGTATAGCGGGCCCCCAGAACGGGAATCGCTCCCTGCGGCACCTGGACTAACACATCCAGCTTCCGCGGAGTCGACGTCGGATTGGTAATGGCCACCTGGCACCCATAAACCGCCCGGGTCAGAAATTCGACGGTAATGTACTTGTCGACCTGTTGACCGTTGACCGTGCGATGCCTGTCGCCTTGCCGATAAAAGTTCTGGCTGACGAGTACGGGCGTAGCATCTTCGGCCAGGTTGGCTTCGCGAATCTCCTGATGGAACAGCACGAGTGGGCTGGCTGCTGTGATCTGTAATTTATTGCGATCAAAGTCGTACTTGTGCTCACCGGCTTCGAACGGCAGGTCCAGGACAGCCAGAGCCAGCATCATCTCAGTAAGGTTGTCGGTTGTTTCCGTGAAGTGCCGCGAACGGAACGGCTCGTTCGGATCATGCGCCGCGTAGGCGTTCCAGAACGCGTTGACGTCGACGAGATCGGCGTTCTGCTGCTCGATCGATACTTGATAATAGTTGTTTTCCGCCCACTCCTGAGTCTGTTCCAGTTTCTGATAGAGCTTGCGGACGTTCTTGAGAACTTCCTGGTCCAGTTTGTCGTAGTAAAGCTCTTCCGAGAGTTCTGAGCGATCTTTATCATTTGATGCTGGCTGACCTTTCTTCTGCCTCAGGTCTCCCAGTTCTGCCTGTCTTTCGAGCAACTCTTTCCGGTTCTGGGCCTGCATTTTCGAATTGAGTTTTGCCGAACGGGCCGCTGCCGGCGGACCTGCGGGGGCATCCATAGATTCTATTAACAATGCTCTTCCAGCGTTACGCTCCCTGAGGTCAGCTTTTTTGCCGGCTCCGAATCCTCCTCCTGCCGCACCAAACCCGCCCATGCCTCCACCTCCCATGCCGCCGCCGCCAAAGCTCCACCCGTAATTGTCAGCGTCGAGAGCTCGACTTCCAAGCGCTGTCTCAAATAGCGTCTTCGATCGTTCGCGGTCCACTGGTAGGAGTGCGAATTGTTCTCCAATCAGTTGTTGCGTCCATTGCGATTCACCCTTGAGACGCTGCGACAGTAGTACACGTTCGACCGCATTCAGTCGACGGTACTGCCAGGGCTCGCGGTAACGCGACAGATCAGCGTTGAGCAGCCAGTCGTCCAGAAACGTCTTGTGCTGCTTATTAGCAAGGTATGGACGGACAATCGCATCAAAGAAGTCTCGATCCTTGTGGTAAAGAAAAAAGTTCAGCTCGTGAGACGCAGATGTTGAGTAATGTTCCAGTCGTTCGCGGGCTTCGAGTTTCGGCCATTCCAGGACAAAGTCGAACTCCTGCAACTGGTCGTCGCTACTGAGTGTCACAAACAGCCAGTAGATGCGACTGAGACTGTCAAGCGACTCGAACCGGGACGAGGCCAGATCATCAATCGTGATTTTGTCGCCTTTGTCCATGACCGTGATCTGCTTCTGCTGCGTGTAATGCTTTTCCCGAGCCAGGCTTTCCGGCAACCGCAGGTCCCGTCGCATTGATTCAGCCTGGGGCAGAGAAAACGTGCGGCTGACGGTCTGCTGAGGGTCGACTGCGATGATCTGGATATGTGGCCGCGGAAGAAACGTGCTGAGCGGAATCGCCACGACACCGTCTTCGTTCGCCTGAAGATTAGTCAGAACAAGGGATGCGGCGGCGAGAAAGTCGAGTTGGCTGAAGTCGGCCGGAGCCGCCGTACCCTGCTTCAGGCCACCCATCTGTTTGCTGCTGGATTCAGAATCCTTGTTATCCCTGGCAAAGTTGTTGCCTGCCTGAGCCTGCTGCTGGCCAGTTTGAGTACTACGTACAGACCACGGATTCAGCAGCAGGCTAGGCCGCTGCAGTGTGTTACCTGGAAACTTTTTTGCGAGCTTGCGATCAATGATGTAACGCAATTCGTCACCGATCCGACGACCAGCTGCGTAAGACGACTGCACCGTGGGAACAGTTGTCGCGAACGGTTCTGGATCGCGGGTACTCGAGAGCGAGTTGTATGCAGAGAACGCGGGTAAGTGCTGAGTAGCGACAACATGCACACGAGTAAACTTCGAGGTATTCTGCAGCCTGATGTGAAGCTGATCCTGCTTAATGATCTTCACTGCTACGTTGTTGCCTTCTTTGTCTTTCTTTCCGTTGGCAGGATCTGCGGCGGCTTTGTCATCTGATTCGTCGACGGATTCTGCTGGTTCTCTCTCGGGGACCTTCACCGTTTCGATGGCGACTCCAGCTATCTGCAAAGGGTCTGCGTCGCGAATCTCCAGATGATGGTTAGGGCCAAGCACGTAGCCTTTGTGCATATCGCCATTGATCAGGCGGATCTGGATCGGAGTACCTGTCTCCTTCAACAGCAGGCTGTACTCGCCGGCTGGTAGATCATCTAATTGAAGCAGGCCGTCCTTGATTTGCAGCGCATCGAACCGGTCGGTGACGTATGTCGAACCACGTCTTTCCAGCAACGACAACTCGCCGCGGACGGGTTCCTTGAGAGAACCAGAGTACGGGATCACGATCGGCTGTCCCGCGACACCGTGAACTGTCTGGTGAAACGTGTTGTGGTTCCGCGGCAGTGTCCAGGCACCGTTCACGTTCTGCGGCGACTTTGCTTTGACTTGAACAATCTCCGGAAGATTGCCCAGCATGACGCGGCCGGCGTCGTTCGTCTGCAGCATCAAACTGGTTTCGCGGCGGAAGTCGCGGTGTTTCAAAGTCAGGCGGATTGGACGCTTCGCCAGTGACTCGCCGCTGCGGCCGAGCAGTTCGAGAACGTACTTTCCATCGAAGCAGGCCAGGTGCAGGTCCTCGGTCTTATCAGTCTGTTCGATCTGATTCACGACAAACGTGCGACTGACGGCGAGTGGTGCCGGAAATCCGTCGGACAGTCGTCGCACGTTTCCATGTAGTTCGAACGTGATCTGCTTGAGCCTCGGCGGCACCTGGAACTGGTGCTCGGTCTCTCGATCTTCGAAAAGTTGCAGGTCATCAACTTCGGTGGACGTCGAGACGTCGTCCTGATCGGTCGATTGAATAGTCAGCCGCGCATGCTTCAGCACGGACAACGTGACAGGAATTCCGTTGATTCTCAGTGAAGGCCGCAGAATGACGGACGCTTTGTTACCGGTCAGTAACGATTCGCGATCGACGTGGATTCCGGCAGCGAGTGCGTAGTTCTCTGCCTCATGCTGAAAGAAGTCGAGCGTCGCAAAGTCGCCGTGAGTGAGAATCAGCGGCTCGCGTCCTGGTTGATTCGTAAATGGTACCGTGATGAATCCGTCGTCATTTGCGTTGTAACGCCGACCGCCATGCCAGATCGAGGTGTCCTTGAGGTGTTTTCGATCGTGTCCGAGAACACTGAAGATCTGTCCCGCCGGTCCCGTCCGCACGAGGTAGCGTAGACGCCCCTTGCGAATCAGTACGCGACTGCTGCGGCCGTTGCCGATCAGATCGATGACGTAGACGCCGGGCTTAGTGAGTCCCGGAAACTTGAACTTCCGTGTCACGCGATGCAATGGAGAATCGTCGTACTTCTCAGTCTTCTGACTGTTTGCAACGAGTCCGTCGAGGTCGATGTCCGTATTCACTTCTTGCAGGTGATCACGATAGTAGTTGAACGCATTAATGTGAAAGACCTTGACGATCAGCGTCTCTACATTCTTCACGGCGGCTTCAATCGTCACCGGATCATTGGGCGCAAGGACCGTGCGGTTCGCTGGTGCAAAGTCGATATCGACGCGTTCCCGAAGTTGCCGGAACTGCTCAGGCGTCAACAGCGATGCCCATTCTTCCTTGTCGCCCAGTTCATTGACGATTTTCGTTTCTGCAAAATTCCGCTTGAGATAATCGTCCCGCAGGAATTCTCCGAAGCCCTGCCAGGATTTGTCCTTGAGAAAGAAATGATGCAGGTAGTCGCGCACCAGTGGTTCGTCATTACCAACCGGCGGAAGCAGCGTCCCGGCTGAAAAGTCCGATCCCAGGTTGCACAGAAACTTCTGCACTTCCGGCCGTTCGAGGTACTTCGGATTCACATAGTTCGCCTGCCGCGGCAACCTGATATATGCCAGAAACCGGTCACGATCGAACTTCCCCAGAGAGCGATCCAGCAGGAGCTGGTGATACAGCACGTGAGCCTTCAGTGAGTTGTGCACCGGAGCCAGCCTTTGCACAAACCTCTGGATTCGATCGAAGTAAGCCTGCCTGGCACCGAAGTCATGCTGCCAGTCGACGTGTGCCGGCGACTGCAGGTTCTGTAACCAGGCGGTCACAAACGACATCTGATTCAATAGATCGGGCTTGAGTTTCAGACACTCCTTAAGCTGTTCAGGCAATAGCAGATTGTGAATCGCAAACTTGCCAAACCCGGGGGAACCTTTGGACTTCAACTCGTCGACGATCAGTTTCGGCAACCCTTTGTGATCAGGGCGACGCAGTCGTTGGACAAGGTCGCGGCGCTGCACATCGTTGAGCGGCTCGCTGATCAGCCAGTCGAGAGCTCGATCTTCAAAACCGCTCAGATCGCGACGGTTACCGTAAGCTCCGTTGGCCATCATTTCGCGACTGATCCGCTTCGGATCGACGGCCGTCGGCAGGTTCGGCTCACGGTCAAGCACTTCTCGCTGGTGGTTGAATTTCAAGTTGAGCTGATCGGTGATCCGCTTCAGTGTGCGCTGCGGATCTCGCTCGTAAAGCAGCAGAGCCTGGCGGTTCAGGATGACGTTGACCCGGGGCGTGTAGCGGTGTCGCTTGATCCAGGCGTCCAGTAATTCGTCGACCTTGTCGAACTGTTCCGTGTGCTGGAGATGCAGGCACTGATAGTAGTACCAGTCTTCTGTTCCGGGAATAAGCTGTTTCAGAGCTTCCGCACGGTCCTGACTGAGAGCGAACTCCTCGACATAACCGATCTCTTCGGCCGGGGCGCTCCGCCAGCAGCCAAACAGAAGTCCAGTCAGAAGCAGCACAAACAGACAACGAGCCATCGTCAAATCTCCCAAAAAGATCGAGCCAGACGTCCGAGTGATCGAGGCTACATCCACAGGAGCCGCTTTGGTACGCAGTCAGCGCACAGCGACCCTACAGTTATACCCGGTGTCTATACTCTATGTCATAACTCACAACGTGTGTGGAGAGCGATTTCCTGGATGAAATTCTGAATCCGCCATTCACGGCGCCAGAACATCTCACGTCCAGTCCGAACTGCGGCGGTGATCTCACTGCTCAGAACGGCGCCCAGACGCCCAGGGACTGGTTGGGAGGCAATGCACTACTGGTTCATTGGCGGACAACGACTGACGCCCGAGGGTCATGGATCGCTTTTGATGACTGGTTGCCACCGGACATTGGTCAGGTGCCGGGCTACCGGCTGAAATTGAGTACCTGCAATGACACAATCTGGCACACGGTAAATATAAAAAATGTGGCACTTTGAGTGTGGCTGATTTGTGGGGAACCGATGAGGCCGTCATCATTTGTGACCTGGTTCCATTTGTTGGACAGATCATAATGAGCACGATTCCGGAGATCGGGATGAAAAGATTTCAGGTGGACCGGCGCGAAGGAAACACGATTGCAGTCTGGTCCTGGTTCGGGTGGCGTTTGCTGGTGCATTTTCCACTTGCCGTCGGCGTCGATTACTGGGTTTATGTTGGGTGGGATCATCTGTCAGATTTTCCTTTCAACGTAATGCCTTTGTTATTTGCAGGATTGGCGACCTACACCCTGTTAGTCGGAGTCGTAAATCGGATATCGATTTCAGTGTCGCCTGCCGCGATTCAGGTGAAACACTATCCGCTGCCCATTTATCGCAATGTCTCGCTTGCGACCGACGAAGTGCAAAGCCTCTACGTAAAAAGGGGGTTCATCAGTTCCGGATCAGGTCACAGTCGAAGCTACCAAAGCTTCGGTTGGCTACTGGTGGCCAGAATGAAATCAGGTTCTGATAGAACCCTTCTGCCCAAAGCGGTACCCAGGGAAGCCAGCCTTCGATTCAAAGACTTGATCAACAGAGAACTTGAGGTACAGCGATCACAGGCATGATTTTAAGCTGGCCGCCTTCAGTTTCTTCTGTGGCAGGCTGCCGGATGGCCACGAAGTCAGTCTGCTGCAGGTCATGTACTTTGGACGTGAATACTCGTCGATGCAGATCGGGTTTGGCAATCAGCAAGCCACACGCAATAAAAGTATCATTTCGGTACCAGCTGGCGTACCCAAACAGCGGAATCGGAATCATTCATAGTTGGGTTGGAGTCCTCAGCCGAAACGACATGGTGGCGCTGGACACGAGATAATCAGCAGGGCTCAGT
>CALGTK010000450.1 GCA_937904325.1 uncultured Planctomyces sp. | reverse complement strand
CCCTCCGACCAGGTTCTGATACATCCGCTCGGCCATGAACGGGATCGTCGGAGCCATCGCTTTACACAGCGTGACCAGCACTTCGTACAGCGTCTGGTAGGCAGCGATCTTGTCGGTATCCGACGCGTCTTTAGACCTCCAGAAGCGACGGCGGTTGCGGCGGATGTACCAGTTGGTGAGGTCGTCGAGAAAGTTTTCCGCGGCCTTGCAGAATCCGGCGACGTTGTATTTCGGCATCTCTTCCTGAGCGACCTGCAGGACTGATTGCAGGTTGGAGAGGATCCAGCGATCAATCTCAGGACGGTCGGCGAAGGGGATCGTTTCGGCCATCGGATCGAACTCGTCGAGCCGCGCGTAGTTCACGAAGAAGGCGTACGAATTCCACAGTGGAATCATTACGCTGCGTCGAGTTTCGTCGGCTGGCTGGCTGGTAACTTTGCAACAGGGCAGTCCTTCTTTGGTCTCGCGAAGCTCTCCTTCGGGAGTTTGGAGTGTGACCTGCTCATCCGGATGTCGTGTTCCGAATCGCAGGTCGGACGCCGGATTCTGCGCGAGGTACATCCATCGAATCGTATCCACTCCGAGCTGTTCGGCGGCCTCTTCGAACCAGATTGCCGTGCCATCCGATTTGTGCATCGGCTGGCCTTTTTCGTCCATGACCAGACGATGACCAAGCAGTGTTTTGAATGGCCGCTTTTCGATCGGGTCGTCGGTCTCGTCGTAACGCATCATCGTCGACAGAGAAAGCATCGAGTAGAACCAGTTGCGGAACTGGCCTGGGAAGCACTCGGTGACAAGGTCCGCCGGGTACCACTTCTGCCAGTCGTCATGATCGTGGTTGTAGTGCATGGTTGAAAATGGAACGATGCCCGCGTCGAGCCACGGGTTGCCGACGTCTTCGATGCGAGTCATCAGGTTGCCGGTCTTCGGATTCTGAATCCTGACGCCATCGATCCATGGTCGGTGAGGCGTGTGGCCTTCGAAACCGTCCCAGCCTTCGACCGCTCGCTCTTTCAGCTCAGCCAGCGAACCCATAACTTCGAAGTCGCCGGTTTCTTCGTCCACCCAGATCGGTAGCGCCAGACCCCAGAAGCGTTTCTTCGAGACCATCCAGTCGCTCATATTGCTGAGCCATTCGCACTCGCGTTCCTGCCCATCGATGCTTTCCGGCAGCCACTCTATCTGCCGCGTGACGTCTTTAATTTCTTCCCGCCAGTCCATATTGATGAACCACTCATCGACCAGGCGGAAGACAAGTTCATCACCCGTCCGCCAGCAATGCGGATAGATGTGCGGGTAAGTTTCGACGTTGACCAGCAGACCTTTTGCTTTGAGCTTTTCAAAGACGAGTTCGGCCGTTTCCTTCGTGATGGCTTCCCGACCGGTGAAGTCTCCGAATCCCTCGCCGTAGGTGCCGTCTTCTTTCAGCGGGGCGATGGCGACTAGGCCGTGCTCGGCTCCCATTTTATGGTCGATGTCACCGCAGCCTGGCGCGATGTGGACGATGCCCGTTCCCTCACCGGCCACCACATGAGCTGCTCCGCGGGAATCGCGCCCACCATCGATGACTCGGTGACATGTCTTGCCGCAGCGGTCTTCGAGCTTTTCATCAACAGGGTAGCCGCCAGCCTGTTGCTGGACGGGCAGGTCGTCGAACGGGCCGTCGTATTCCCAGCCGACCATCTCAACACCTTTGATCGTCCCGATTTCTTCGAAGCCGCCGTTCTCTTTGAAGATCTGAGCCAGCGTTTTCAACTTTGGAACATTCTTCGGCCACTGCCATTCCGGGCGGCCGAATCCTTCTTTGAATTCTCTCGCCAGGCGTTTGAAATTCAGGTTATCTTTCGCAAAGTAGTAAACAGCTCCGTCGCGTTCGGCTTTAAGCTGAACGTAGTCAAGATCCCGGTTCACCGCCGCGGCGACGTTGCTGGTCAGTGTCCACGGAGTCGTCGTCCAGACCAGCAGGTACTCGTTTTCGCGGTCACGCAGTGGGAACCTGACGAAGATCGACTTGTGAGTCGTCAGCTTGCGGCCTTCGGCGATCTCCATTTGCGAGTAGGCACTGCCGCCTCGACCGGACCAGGGCATGACGTCGTGGCCCTGGTAGATCTTGCCTCGCTCGAAGCATTTCTTGAGGAACATCCAGATGGTCTCATTGTTCTCGGTTGAGAACGTGAAGTAGCTGCCGCCCCATTCCGGGTTGCCAAGCCGTTCGACCAACTGATGCGACTTGCCTTTCTCCTGCTTGCCCGACGGAGCGGTGAACTCGACTTCGTCGTCACTGCCCATTTTTCGAGCGAGCAGTCGCAACTGATCGGGATCATCCCAGTCCATCCAGTATCCAAGTCGGACTGATTGCTCCGTCTGCCGCGCGGCGAACTGGAGCACTCGGCGTTTACACTCGTTCACGAAGTTGTCGATGCCGTACTCGTTGACGGCCGTCTTCGTTCCCAGGCCGAGCTGCTTTTCGACCTCGACTTCGACCCACAGACCCTGGCAGTCGAACCCGTTCTGATATCGCTGGTCGTAACCCATCATCGCGAAGAATCGCTGATAGGTGTCTTTGTAGGTGCGGCCCCAGGCGTGGTGGACGCCCATCGGATTGTTGGCCGTGATCGGACCGTCAAGAAAGCTCCAGCGTTTCTTGCCAGCATTCTGCTCACGCAACTTCCGGAAAATCGAATTATCTTGCCAGAATTTCAGAACGAAGTGCTCACCGCGGACGAAATCGGCGTCTTTAACTTCCTGGAACATTTTTGTCGGACCGAGTCTGTTTCGGATGTCTGGGAGAAAGCCCGCCGCAAATCAATTGAAGGAGAATCAGGCGGGCTGAAAAAGCAATACACAACGACGCGACACCGCTGCACCCGGTTTGGTGCGCGGTGTCGAGGGTCGTTTGAGAGCGAAGTTTTATCGAATCGGGCGGGCCGATGGAATTCGGCGGTGATCTGCGAGTCGCTGCAGACCGGACCGAGGAGCAAAGCGACGATGTTCCGGCATTTGTAATTTACTGTGAATTCCGGATTGCCGGAGCGGCGCTGCTATTGATTCAGCTTACTTTACTGGCAGCATGGACCAACCGTTCAGCAGGAGTCCACTTCCAGTCAAGAGTCCACTTCCGAATCGAACACCGACAGCAGCGGCTGCTCAGGGCCGTCGGCGGCCAGGCGGTCAAGTTCGGCTTCGATCAGCGTGAGCCGCGATGAAATCTGCTCGCTGCCGGCTGACCACCGCTCCTGCCAGGCGGTGAGCGACCGGTTGAGATGTTCGGCGGGTTTAGTCTCGTGTTCGGTATCAAGCCGCATGAGGCAATCTCCCAGACGGCTGATGGTTTGTGCCTCGAGATCCGGGTCGGCGATTCGCAGATTCCGCATTGGTGACTCCGGTCGACGATGATTCTGAATGATGTAAAATCGGGATGAATTCAATGCTGGGTAGAAGGTCAAATCAGTTTTTGTCGTAACGGAAAATCTCCGGACGACCGTTTCGACCAGAACTTCTCGAGCAGAGGAAGTTGAGGGGTGACTTCAAGAGCTTCAGGCGGGACTCGCAGGGCGAGCTGTTTCCTCGTGACTCTGCCGAATTCCGTGTAAGGCATTACGGTGATTGCAGGCTCGACCGAATTTGCTGTTCACACGGGAGTAAATTCTGGATTGATGAGACAACCGAAGGAGCCAGCCGTCTTTCAATCTGACACCTGTTTGATCGGCGATTGCCGATGTAACTCTGCAGAGAATAGGACAAGATGAGAACACTGGTTAAGATTGCCGGTTCCGAAGAAGGCGCAAAACGAACAACCGCTACGGCGTGACTGTAGCAGATTGGATTGTCGCAGGATGTGTCTCGACGCACCGATCAGGCAAAGTGGTGCGTCAAAACGCACCCTGCGTCGGTAAGTTACTGACCAGTCGCAGTCACCGTCCAATGCCGATCGCTGGTCTGCTCGACCGTGCTGGCTGGCCAGCCAAGAGACTGCATCAGCTCCACCATTTCTGCTGGGCTCAACGCGGCATGAAGCGACTGGCGGAACAGTTGCCGCTGTTCTTCGTTGTCGTTTCCTGCGTAGGCTTGCACAATTTCTTCAACCTGTTCTGGCGACTCCGGACGCAGAAGATCGCGTACAAACAGAAAACCGCCGGGTTTGAGAATCCGCTGCATCTCGCGGAGGCAGTCAATTGGGTCGGGAATGTGATGGACGATACTGTTTGAAATCACCCAGTTGAACTCGCCGTCGTCGAACGGAAGCTCCTTCGCATCGACATGCTCCAGCAGAATACTGCCGTGCAGCCCGGCGTCACGAATGTTCTGCTCAGCCAGCAGCAGCATCTCAACGGCGAGATCAATCGCCACCATATCGACGCTGACCTGCCGCTGGCAGAACTCGATGGGAATCTGAGCCGTCCCCGTCCCCACGTCCAGAACCCGCAATCGGTCATTCCGAGATGTAAGCCGGTCACCAAACTCCGCGGCATTCGCCGCACTCAGCAGATCGTCAACGAACAGCCGATTGACCGACGAATGATCCATCGAGTCATAATCCACAGCTTCCGCCGCCGTATCCATGACTTCGGGTTCGAGCGTTCGAGGCAACATGTCTGAGTCTTCAGGCCGTGGGTTTAAGGAAGAAAGTCTTACAAATCATCATCTTCAGGAACGGTCAAAAGGTGAAGATTCAGTTCCTGCAAGGACTTGTATCGGTCAAGTCGTTCAGCGCGCGCCCAAGAATTCGAGTGCCAATGCTTCGCACAAAAGATTCAGTACTTCCTGCGGTTATTCGCTGGCAGGCGGGTGATCACGACAATCGATCGATGCTGACTGAAGGCTTCAAGCTAAATCAAATCGCATGATGAAGCATCTTGTCGCTTCGCGACACAGCCATTGTGGCTGTGCCACCCATCAATAGATCTGTGTCGAAGTCGTGGTGAAATTCCGCCTGCAATCACTTCGTAGTTTCTCTTGTCGAGCGGTCGAAAGTGAATTCCGGGCTGTCCCTCGTAATCGAACGAATACCGATATTGCACTTCATAACGGCAGTTATAATCTCTGGCAACGTACCGTAATATTGCGAAAAGTAGAGGTCGTACGCACACCGCATCCACAAAATTCAGAATCCGAACATCCGAAGCGTCAAACGTTGGATGTCGTGATTCTCAGAATCAGCCAATGAATCACCTTGCGGCTTGGCTTCGTGAATATTTCAGTGACGTATTTATTCGTCAGAACTCAACCGCGGACGGCTCGTCTGCTGGGTAGGTCTTCCGGCGTTCGATTTTGTTGAATTCGTTGAGGAAGACGACGTTGGCTCCGGTAAACTGTTCTTCCTGGCGGAAGGTCCAGAGCAGGATTTCGTCGCCGACTTCGCCGAGTCTTGCAGCGGCTCCGTTGAGCGTGAATTCGCCCTCGCGGCCGGGGATTGCATAAGTGTCCCAACGCGATCCGGTTGACTTATTAACGAGGTAAACCCTTTCGTAAGGGCTGATGCCTGCTGCTTCCATCAGGCTTGTGGCCAGCGACGCGGATCCTTCGTACTCCAGGCTCTTGCCTGTAACTCGAAGACCGTGAAGTTTGGCACCGACGAATTCCCTCATCGTCTGACTCTTCTGAACTTACTCAAGAGGAAAGGCCGCTTTCGCCACTGAATTATCACGCAATAAATCGGCCACACTTGCGACTTGTCCCGGATAGTACCAAACAGAAAACGCATCGTCTTGTGTATCGCCGCGGAGGTTCGGCCAGACATGATTGCAGCGTGCGTCTCGACGCACCAATACTCGATTCTCTTCGCCGGTGCGTCGAGATGCACCCTACGCAAATACTGCCCCTGACTCGGGTTCAGTGAAATCACTACTGGCCTCTCGCAATTGACTTGATCCTGAAGTGTGGACAGTCAAGCTGGCAATTCGGTTCATACCTTCGAGTGTCAAACTGGCCGCTTCGTCTGACGTCAGGCGAAGCGGCAGCGGATTCTCACCACGAACTGGGACGGTTGAATGTCGGACGAACTGGAAATACTAAAGTCGGGAAACGCCGACTCGATCGCTGAAGTCTTCTCGCAACATCGCGACAAGCTGCAGCGGATGGTGCGTTTCCGGCTCGACCGCCGCCTGTACGGACGAGTCGACACCGCTGACGTGCTGCAGGATGTCTGGCTGGAAACATCGCGAAGGATTGAAGATTACACCAGCAATCCGGCCGTGCCGTTCTTCGTGTGGGTTCGGCAGATCGCCTATCAGATCATCATCGACCTGCATCGGCGGCACCTGGGGGCTCAGAAGCGGAACGTCTCTCAGGAAGTTTCTATCGCGAAATCGAACTGCGACACGTCGATCTCGATCGCCGCTCAGCTCGTGGGAAGTCTCACATCGCCGAGTCATGCAGCCATCCGGAAAGAACGACTCGGAAGTCTGCGAGAAGCCCTGGACAGTATGGACGAGATCGACCGCGAAGTTCTCGCGCTGCGACATTTCGAAGAACTCAGCAACAACGAAGTCGCGGAAATTCTGGGCATTCAGAAGACGGCCGCGAGCAATCGATACGTCAGGGCTCTCAAACGTTTGAAGCAGGTTCTGGATGCGGATTCTGAGGCGGTCGAGTTCGCGGAGTAGGGTGAAGAGTTTGAAAGCTGACGCAAAGTCGCAAAAGACCGCAAAGAAAACCTTTGCGAATCACAGTGTATTTGCGGCAGAGGCGGCTTGATCGAAGTTAGCAGCAGACTGAGGCGGGGAGGCACTTTATGACTGACGAACGACCTGCCGCATCAGTAGATATCGAAGTTCCGACGGCCATTAACGATGACCGCGACCCGGTTGACGTCGCCGCTGACGAATTCGCAGACCGCTACCGAAACGGCGAGTACCCTTCCGTCACTGAATACGTCGATCGTTTCCCCGACCTGGCCGAGGAACTCAAGGAACTGCTGCCTGCCGTCGCGATGATGGAACAGCTCAAGCAGAAGGAAGAATCACGGATCGATTCTTTCGAGCAGCAGTCGGTCATCAGCGGCCTCCAGCAGTTGGGCGACTTCCGCATCATCCGAGAAATCGGCCACGGCGGAATGGGAGTAGTCTACGAAGCTGAGCAGGAATCACTCGGTCGCCAGGTTGCATTGAAAGTGCTCTCGCCCACGACGTTTGATTCTCCCCAATCGATCCGGCGGTTCCGCCGCGAAGCCGAGACCGTCGCGCGACTCCATCACTCAAATATTGTTCCGGTGTTCGGAGTCGGCGACGAGAATGGGTTGCACTATTACGTCATGCAGCTCATCGATGGGCAACCGCTGAACGACGTCATTACTGGACTGCGAAACCAATCGAAGGGACAGCGAACCGACTCCGAGGTGCAACTTGACCTGAGCGGCAACGCGTTAGCCCGCGGTTCACTCGACTTAGCTTCAATCAATACTGAACCCGCGGCTCGTGCCGTGCGGCTCACGAATTCGGCAACTGCTTCCGCGGAGGTAGTAGTCAAATCGTCGATCAATTCTCAGCAAGGGCACGAAAGCGACAACGAATTCGCAACTACGGTCCGGCCAAGTCGTGAGGAACCG
This sequence comes from uncultured Planctomyces sp., assembly GCA_937904325.1. GTDB lineage: Bacteria > Planctomycetota > Planctomycetia > Planctomycetales > Planctomycetaceae > JABMPE01. The sequence continues at coordinate 33,239 of CALGTK010000450.1, read as the reverse complement.
GCAAAACTCTCCGACGAGGAACTTGCGGACAACATCGATAAGGTCAGGGCAACTACAGAAGCCACAGAAGTGGTTTCGGAATCAGACGATTCGGACTCAGCTCATCGACCGCGAGGTGAAGAACTTCTCCCAGCGACAGAACGGCTGTCGGCACAGCTCAACACAAACGCCTATTGGAGCTCCGTCGCGGAGATCGGCATCCAAGTCGCTCGAGCTTTGGACTACGCACATGCACACGATGTCTGGCATCGGGATATCAAACCGTCGAATCTGCTGATTGATCAGTCAGGAACGGTGTGGCTGGTTGATTTCGGTCTGGCGCGGATGGCGGATGACAGCGAACTGACTCAGACCGGCGATCTGCTCGGCACGCTGCGGTACATGTCCCCCGAACAAGTGGTTGGCGAGTTCGATCACCGCAGTGATGTCTACAGTCTTGGTCTGACACTTTATGAGCTGCTGACTTTCCGACCGGCTCACGATGCGTCGATCCGTTCTCGGATTGTCGAACAGATCAGCGAAGCGAGTCCAAGATCTCCGCGACAGATCAACCCGGGCATCCCGCAGGATCTTGAGACGATCATTCTGAAAGCGACCGCCCACGACGCGAAGGATCGATATCAATCAGCGAAGGAAATGACTGAAGACCTGCAGCGATTCTGTGGCGGTTTTCCGATCCAGGCTCGACGTTTCAGCGTCACTGAACAACTCTTACGCTGGAGCCGTCGAAATCAGGCTTTGGCCTGGACGACTGCGACCACGGCAATTTTGCTGGTGACTGTGGCCACACTTTCCACCTGGGGACTCGTAGCTGCGCGCAATGCCAACCTGGATCTGACCGAAGAACGCGGCCGCACCCGAATTGAAGCAGAGCGAGCGGAAGACAACCTGCGAATGGCACTTCAGGCGTTCGAAGAAATCGTCGATGGGATCTCGCAGCGAGGCATCCCGCAGTCGGTTCAGTCGGACCTGAACGCCGACATCGAAACTGAGAACGGCGACGCGGCTCAACCGGTCGCCAATCTGACGCCGGTCATTACCGAAGCCGACGCTGAACTGCTCAACCGGCTCCTTCAATTTTACATCGACTTTGCCAGCCGAAACGAAGCCTCGCCCGAAGTCGCTTCTCAAACGGCGAAAGCACAACGCCGCGTCGGAGACATTTATCAGCGACTGGGGCGGCACGAAGAATCAATCGCTGCCTATGAAAATGCCCGCAGCCAGTATCAGGTGCTTAGTCTGAGCGAACTGGAGCCGAGTCTTGAAGAAATTCTGGACCGACCAGACGCTCCAGTGACGTACAACGCGACCCTGACTGTGGCTGCGATATCGAACCAGATCGGCGAAGCGGCCGGTCAGGTCGGAGATTTCAGGACGACTAACGAATCCTACAAGTCGTCGATCGACTATCTATCCAATCTACCGTCAGAAGTCACAAAGCTTCCGGAAACTCGCTTCCTGCTGGCTCAGACAAAGACGGCCTTCGCTTCATTGCCAAGCCGATTCGGCGGAAAGATGGGCGGGTTCGATCCCGGTGGATTCGGACGCGGTGGTCCCGGTGGTTCGCGTGATTCCAGACGTGACCCGAGTGGTGGCAGGTCTCGCGGCGGTCGCGGAGGCGAATTCGGACGTCGTGATTTCGATTCTCGAGACGGTGGACCAGGCAGCGGCGACTCAGGAAAGAGTAGACCGGACAATGAAGCAGCGAGAGAATTTCTGGCGAACAATCGCAGACCCGGTGGCAGACCCGACCGCGAAGATGATCGGGACAGTCGATTCGACAGGCGGCTTCCAAGTGCCGACCGAGGTGGGTTCGGTCATCCCGGCGGTGGTGGTCACGGTCCAAGTCGAGGTCACGGTCCACCGAAGGGAATGGATGAGACCCTGAATGCTCACCGGCAGGACGCTCGGAGATTGCTCGAAGAGTTAACTAATGAGGACAGTCAGCAACCCGACTATCAATTGGAACTGGCCAGGTTGTTGCTCGCTTCCGTCAGTTTCCGAGGCCAGGATTACGGCGTAGAAAACCCGATGTCTGATCTGAACCGGGCAATCGGCATTCTTGAGCAGCTCACCCTGGACTATCCCGGCAACCCGGACTACCAGTTTCAACTGGCCGATGCTTTGGCCTTGTCGTCTCCTGATACTCACCGATTTGAATCTGCCGAGCAGACGGCAAAGCGTATTACACGTTCGATCGAAATCGCCCGCAAGCTTCAGAAACAGTTCCCCAACGCTCCGGAATACGACATTCTGCTCGCGAATTCTTTGCGACATTTATCTGGGTTGCAGAACGATCAGAACGATCTTGAAAGCTCGCAGGCGTCGGTCGACGAGGCGGTGTCGATCCTGCAAAGGCTCACCGAAGTCTGGCCGGGACACATGATTTACCGGTTGTCGCTTGCCCGTGTCCTGCACCAGTCGGCTATGCTGGGAAGGCGCACGAAACGGTCGGATTTCATTCTTCAACGTCTCGATGAAGCGGTGGCGGTGTTTGACGGCTTCGAGTCATTTGAGGAAGAGCCGGTATTTGTTCCGGCCATGCTGTCTATGATTCATCGAGGTCGTGCGGAGTATTTCATCCGGTCGGGGCAGGATGCCGAGGCGAAAGAGGCGTGGGAGCTGGCGGTCGAGCTGGCTCCGTGGATGACGAAAGGTCCGGGCGGTCCAAATTCGGACGATCGCGGCCAGAATCGTAATTATGGTCGACCCGGCGGTTCTGAAAGGTATCCTCAACCAAAAGGGCCACCCCCAAACAAGCGTCCTCCACAAAAGTCAACGGGGCAAGCCCGGCCTGACAACGAACGTTCGGATCGACTTCCGAACGATCTACAGTCCACAGAAAGTGATCAACAGAAGCGTGAACGACCGCCTGCCGAGTGAAACTCCTGAACTCGTCAATCGGGTTATCCGAGGCGACACCGATGCGCTATCAGAACTGTTCGCCGTGCACCGCGCTCGACTTTGGCGGATGGTGAATTTCCGGATGGACCCGCGACTCGCTGGTCGGATCGACGCTGACGACATCCTCCAGGAAGCCTGGATGCGAGCCATCGATCGCATCGATTCCTTCCTCGTCGACGCGTCTCGATCAACATTCATCTGGTTCCGCATGATCGTGACCCAGACGATGGTCGACCTGCACCGCCGACACGTCGGAGCCCAGAAACGCAGCGCCGCGAAGGAAATCTCCATCCACGGCGGATGGAGCAGCCAGTCGACTTCGGTATCGCTTGCTCGGCATCTGCTGGGGCATTTATCGTCGCCCAGCAACGCGGCTATCCGAGCAGAACTGTCATCGCAGCTCGAAACAGCCCTCACCACGATGAGCGACATCGACCGCGAAGTCCTCGCAATGCGGCACTTCGAAGAGTTGACCAACAGCGAGACAGCTCAGGTTCTGGACATGACCGAACAGGCAGCCAGCGCTCGTTACGTCCGAGCCCTAAGCCGCCTCCGCCACGTTCTGACGGCGATTCCCGGCTTCACCGACTATGCCCCGTAGGTCAGGCTATGCCCGACGAAGTCTCTCTCAGCTTGAAGGTGCAGAATCCTGGACCACGGAATTACAAGGAAAGAGTCTCACAGTTTCCGTGGTTAATCCGGAGTAGAACGTCCGTCAGGCCGGGCCTGACCTGCGATTTCATCCGTTCGATGTTGAGCGTTGAACGTTCGCTGTTCGATGTTCCTTCCGTTTCGTACGATACCCAAAAGTCAGCGGTCGATCGCATTCCGGTCGTCCATCCATGTTCTCCGATTTGAGGTTTCTGAGGTCCGATGTCGAACGTTCTGAAGCTGGGTATCCCGGCCGGTAGCCTGAAAGATGCCACGGCAGCTTTGTTTCAGCGGGCGGGTTACAACATCAAGTTCTCCTCTCGTTCCTACTACCCATCGATTGACGACGAAGAGATCGAGTGTCTGCTCATTCGTGCTCAGGAAATGGCACGCTATGTTGAGCAGGGTATTCTCGACGCAGGCATCACCGGGCACGACTGGGTGCAGGAAACTCAGGCCGACGTTCACGAAGTCTGCGAACTCGTCTTCTCGAAAGTCAGTCGCCGCCCCGTCAAATGGGTGCTGTGCGTACCGGAAAATTCGCCAGTTCTGTCGGTCAAGGATCTCGAAGGAAAGAGCATCGCGACCGAAGCCATCGGTCTCACCAAAGCCTACCTGGCAAAACATGGCGTCACCGCCAACGTCGAATTCTCCTGGGGAGCGACTGAAGTCAAGCCACCACGACTGGCTGACGCGATCGTCGAAGTCACCGAAACCGGCAGTTCGCTTCGAGCGAACAACCTGCGGATCGTCGACGTCGTTATCGAGAGCACAACTCGCCTGATTGCCAACCAGAATACATGGCAGGACAACTGGAAGAAAACAAAGCTCGAAAACATCGCGCTGATGCTGCAGTCATGTCTGAACGCCGAAGGCAAAGTCGGCCTTATGATGAATGTCCGCCGGACTGACTTGGAATCACTCCTCGGCCAGTTGCCAGCGCTGCAAACACCAACCATTTCATCCCTGTCCGATCCGGACTGGGTTGACGTCAACACAATCGTCGACGAAGCCACCGTCCGCAGCATCGTCCCCGCCTTGAAATCCGCCGGCGCCAAGGGCATCGTCGAATACTCGATCACCAAGCTGATCGACTGATTTCAGGTAGGCCGGAGCGGCGAGGAGCCTTGTACGGCCTACGATCAAATCCGACCTGGGAGCGATTCATGGATTCAACAGCCGATCACGAATTCAACCTAAAGTCAGCTTCACCCGCCTTGAAAACAGCGATCGCCGAACTGGCTGCAAAAACCGGCAAAGACGAGGCCGAATTCGTCGGCATCCGACTGGGCGACGCTTACGAACTCGCCGTCAAGTCATGGGGAAACGATCTGCCCGACTTCTGGAAAGTCTGGAACAGTTGGAACGTCGCCAGCGACGACCCAAAACCCTGGGGCGACCTGTAGGTCCGTCCGAAACGGTCAGGAAATCTGCGAAAACGGGTTAGATATGGACGAGGCCATGAGGCTGAATTGTCAGGTTTGTCTCGAAAGTCAGGTCTGAGATGCTGACGATGATCGCCCGGTAGTGCATACTGTGCCTGGTGGGCAGGTTGAATTTTCGCAATCATCGCGAACCTGGCGGCCAAATCCGCCTCGCAAAACAAGTGATGAATCGGCTCAGACGTCCGCATCTGCCCGTCAGACTGACTGACATACCAAGAAGGATCGAGCAGTGTCTCAGCTTCGACTGGCCCTGGTGATTCACAATCACCAACCTATTGGCAACTTCGACAACATCTTCGAACAGGCTTACCAGGACAGCTACAAGCCGTTTCTGGATCTGCTGGCCGAATTCCCCAGTCTGGCCATCACGCTGCACAATTCCGGCAGCCTCCTGGAATGGCTCGTCGAGCACCGGCCGGAATACCTCGACCAGATCCGGGAACTCGCGGACCGCGGACAGATTGAAATCATCGGCGGTCCGTTCTACGAACCGATTCTCGCCAGCATTCCGCAGCGGGACCGCATCGGGCAGATCCAGCAGTATTCAAAGTATCTCGAAAACCTCTTCGGCCAGCCAGTGCGAGGCATGTGGGTTCCCGAACGCGTCTGGGAACAATCCTTCGCGCGAGACATCGTCGACGCCGGCATCGAATACACGGTCCTCGACGATGCGCACTTCCGCAGTGCGGGGCACACTCCTGACGAACTGACGTCGTACTTCCTGACCGAAGACGAAGGTCGGCTGTTGCAAATCTTCCCGGTCTCAGAGCCACTGCGGTACGCCATCCCGTTTGACGATGTCCACAAGTCGATCGAAATCCTGCACGAGCAGTTCGAGCGGAATCCAAGCTCCGTCGCGGTCTTCGGAGACGATGGTGAAAAGTTCGGCACATGGCCTGGTACGAAAGAAGCCGTATTCGAAGAAGGCTGGCTGAGAAACTTCTTCCAGCTTCTGGAAGACAGCGGCGAATGGTTGAAAGTTGCCACGATGGCCGAGTGCGTCGAGAACCTGATGCCCGCAGGTCGGACGTACCTTCCCGACAGCAGCTATCGAGAAATGACAGAATGGGTCCTGCCAGCCGATCGCCAGAAAGTGCTGCTGTCACTCCGCAAGGACAAAGAGAAAAATGACCCGGACTGGCCGGAACTTTCCAACTTCGTCCGAGGCGGCTGCTGGCGAAACTTCCGCAACAAGTATCCGGAAGCCAACGAAATGTACGCTCGGATGCTCGGCATCAGCGAACGTCTCGAGAAACTGACCAACGCCAGCATCGACCGTGAATACGCCGATCAATTGTCGGAAGCTCGGACGGCTCTCTACCGCGGGCAATGCAACTGTTCATACTGGCACGGAGCGTTCGGAGGACTCTACCTGCCACATCTTCGACACGCCGTTTACACGCACTTCATCGCCGCTGACACGATCCTCGAAAAAGTCGAGCGATCGATGAAGTCATCAACAAACGGAGTTGTCGGAGCATCGCCTGACCGCTGGGTGGAAGTTGAATCGAAAGATTTCAACCTCGACGCCCGTCCGGAAGTCCGAGTCGCTGGTGATCGACTGGCTGCGTACTTCAGCCCGGCAGTCGGCGGACATCTTTACGAACTCGACATCCGAGCCATTCGCCACAACCTGCTCGCGACGCTTAACCGCCGCCCGGAAATCTACCACGAAGCCATCCGGCAGGCCGCCAAACCCGATAGCAACGGCGACGACCTCAACGCCGCGAACATTCAGGGCGAGATCAAGTGCAAACAGGAAAACCTGGACCAGAAGATTGCTTACGATAACTGGCCTCGCAAAGCGCTGGTCGATCACTTCCTGCAACCGGGACTTTCGCTGGAAGACTTCCAGGCTGGCAAGGGGCACGTCAGCGATTTTCACTCTGGCGTGTACCAGTCGCTCCTGAAACGTTCGCGAGAACGAGTTGAAGCCTGCTTCGCGCGTCGAGCACCACTCGCTTCGTACTCGGTTCAGATCACAAAATCTGTCTCGCTCGAAACTGCCAAGGGAGCGTCACTGCAGATTCGCTACGACCTGGAAGACCTGCCTGTGGGAATGCCGATTCACTTTGCCGTCGAGTTCAACCTCGCCGGTTTACCTGGCGGCGCGGACGATCGTTACTACTACGACCACACCGGCCAGCGTCAAGGGCGACTCGACGAAACACTGAACCAGCCACACTGTGAACGCATCGGCCTGGTCGATGAGTGGCTCGGCGTTGATGTCTCGCTGGAATTCCCGATGCCATGCAGCTGCTGGGCCTTCCCAATCGAAACAGTCAGTCAGTCAGAAGGTGGTTTCGAGACCGTCCAACAGGCCTGCTGCGTCGTCCCCCACTGGGAATTCGTCGTCCCTGAAGATGGCCGCTGGTCGTTCGAACTAACACTCGGAATAGACACATCAGCCGCCCAGGCACGAGAACTGTGCAAGACCGTCGAGCCACGAGCCGTCCACATCGACGATGCATAATTCCGTAGCGTGCTCTTGACGCACCGAATCAAGCTCAGCCTTTTGAATTGGTGCGTCTTGACGCCCCCTTACTCACTTTCCCGAAACGGCGTGAAGCCTGAATCGGCCTACATATCACTACCGTCCGCGTGGGGAATCGACGCAAGCGATACGATGAAAATGCAGTTCGACGACCCGTTCGATCACCCGGCGTAAGCCTTCAACAATGCACTCCGGCTCGTTGTCTTCCTCACCCATCCGCTTGACCTCTTCCAGAGGCGTTCCAGGAAAAACGGTGAACGAGCTCTGGTTGATGATCTGGTTGCCGGCATCGAGTTCCGGCACGATAAAATGCGCGGTTGCACCGTACGTCAGCATGTGGTGGCTGTAGGCGTCTTCATAGGGTCTTGGGCCTGGGAACGACGGCAGTATGCCGTGATGCAGATTGATGATTCGACCTCCGGCGTAACGCCAGCAGGTGCTCGCCGGAACCATCCTCATGTATCGAGCCAGTACGACATAATCGACATCGAACTCGTCGAACAGTTCGACCATCCGGTCGTTATCTGGCTTGCCATTTTCATCGCCGATGTCGCGCCAGTCGACGTCGAACTGCTCGGCGACTCCACGGCACGATGGCCGATTGCCGATCATCACGGCGGCTTCGGCGTTGAGTCGCTTGTCGCGAATTGCTCGCAAGACGGCGAGAGCCGGTTCTGGTCGGTAGGTCGTGCAGATGGCTACTTTTGGTGGACGGTCAGACGCGTCACGCGACCAGGTTCGAATCTCGAGGCCAGTTTCTTCGCCGATTCGATTCATCTCGTCACGAAGTTCTGAGACGGACGAGTTCTCGCCGGGCCATTCGATTCTCAACAGCATTGCGAAGACGCGTTCATTGTCGCGGTCGTACATCTGAATCTCGTGAATGTTCGCACCGTGAGACGTCACGAAATGAACGATCGGATCGGCGAGTCCTCGATTGTCCGGTCCGACGGCCGTAATGGTGACCTGCATCTTTGAAAACTCCCGAGCCGCTTAAACTTGCAGCTACCGCCATTAAATTTGCTTATTTGTCGTTCTACGAAATCACCGTCTGCAGGATGAACCGTCTGCGGCCATAAGAACGTAACCTGCTAATCGCAACGTGTCATGACACTTCGATCCATCCGTTGTGACATACCCGAAGTCGAATTCCGACCGTGCCGCTGAAGTACGGCGATTCGGCAAACACTGCTCAGCGGGAAACCAGCTATTTTAACGATTACACAGACAACGACACTCCGAAGAGCATTAGAACGATGACAATCGTGATCGCAAATGCTCCGCGATATACGTGCAAATTCGGATATTGACCTGTTTTTTCGAATTCGGCACACTCTGCTTTCTCACCGTAGGGCGTTCTGCCCGAATCGCTGGCGAATCCGGGCTGCACAACACTCCGGGCATATAGTCAGTTTCCCCAATCGACATCTCACGTTCACGACCTTCCCTGAATTAATCACTTTCTTCGCGAGCAGCCATTTCTCGGTCTCCGAGTTCGTCTGAAAGGAACTCACAATGAGCATGCGTCATTTCCTGAAATCTGTTCTCAGCGGTCTGGCCCTGACGTCAATGCTCACGGCAAATACGCCACTCTTTGGTGACGATTTTCCGATTTCACGTCTGAATCGCACTGAGGTTGAGCCTTCGCAGAGGAAGGAAGAAATCTATTCATCCATCGGGCGGATGACTGAGGTTAACGATGTTGCGCTGGACGATCGTGGAATCCTGCACGGCAGCTTTGTCGATCAACTCGGCCTGCCGCTGCCTGGAACCCAGGTGATTGCCCGGCAAGGGAAAACGAAAACCCGGAAGGCAATTACCAATGGCGCAGGGACATTCCAATTGACCGGTCTGAAAGGCGGCATCTGGAGTATAACTGTCGGTTCGCAATCCAAGCGGTATCGCGTCTGGGCTCCCGGAATTGCCCCACCAGTTGCAGAATCGCGACTTCTTGTGATCAAACGAGCCCTTGCAATTCGCGGCCAGTCTGAAGAAGGAATGCTGGCGGCATTCGATAATGGAACTTTGTTTTCTATCGGAGTCGGTCTGGCAGGCATCACACTTGGCACAATTGGTATTTCTGAAGCGGCAGAAGCCAATGACGAAGCAGACGCACTGCGGCGGGAACTGAATACGCTTAGCGCCACGGTTGATGCTATCAGCGCTACGTTGAATTGACGGCGACAGTTGTCAATGTTTCGATTGATCGGCATGAACAGTTGCCTCGACCGATGCCCGGTAACTCCTTTTCAGCGGCCTGAACTACTGTATTCTCGGATGCACGACAAACTCGGGCCCTTGAAAAGCGAGTCCTGAATGAGACACGCCGTCCGGTTGCTCCTCGCGTTGACGATATTTCTGCCGTCAGGCGGCGCATCAAGTCCGAAGGAATCCCACCAGGACCTGCTCTGAAAGCAGGGGTACGGATTCAACAACCCGAGTCCTGAATACATCAGGAACGGGCAGCGAGTGTTGAACTTTGACGGACACGAAATAGCTGGCGAACAGCCACCATGACTTGCGACGCGACAATGCCAGTGAATTCTGTCTAGAATCGCGGCATTGGAATTTCAGTCTCGGGCTAAACTAACGCGAGGCTTTTGTGACCGTCGTTGCTCCATACATTTTCGCGAGACATATCCCGTTGAAGGACGCTGTGGTTTTTCGTTCAGAAACCAGTAGATGCCGTCAGTGATTCGCTGCGTCATCTACGGGCCTTTATTTGTCGTCATTGGCGGATTGCTGTTTTGTCATTCCGTCACGATGACACGACCACCACAATGTGACAGATTGTTTCGCGGCAAATCAGTGTCTCCTACGATGCCGCAAAAACTGCCGCAACTTTTGGCGAGCTTAACTTTGACGAACTGGACATTATGGAACTGGTCATACAGATGGAGGAGAGACATTCTTTGTCAGTATCAGCAACAAAGAGTTCACGTCCCCTGGTGGCGAAAATGACTGGGAAGCGATCACGGTGTTGTGTCTCGCGAAATTGATGCAAGCGAATATGTGATTTGCATATTTTCAGAATTAGTGCCCACGTTACGAAAGAGGCGATGTGTCTGAGGTAAACCCGCTTGTTGAAAAGCTTGCAGAAAACATTGAGTCGGCCATCATCGGGAAGCCGGAGGCAGTTCGTCTGGCACTGGTCGCATTGATTGGAGAAGGGCATCTCCTGATCGAAGACGCTCCGGGAGTCGGCAAGACGTCCCTGGCCAAGGCGATTGCCAAAAGTATCAACAGCGGCTTTACGCGGTTGCAGTTCACGCCTGACATGCTGCCGAGTGATATCCTCGGTTCGAGCGTGTTTCTGCCGAACAAGGGCGAGTTTGAGTTTCGCCGCGGGCCGATCTTCACAAACGTCCTGCTCGCCGACGAAATCAACCGGACGACACCGAGAACTCAGAGCGCCTTACTGGAAGCAATGAACGAGGGCCAGGTTTCGATCGAGGGGACCACTCACCCCCTTGCTCCGCCGTTCTTCGTACTCGCCACGCAGAATCCGTTCGAGTTCGAAGGAACGTTTCCCCTGCCGGAAAACCAGCTCGACCGATTCATGCTTTGCATTTCGATCGGTTACCCGGAACTCAGCGTCGAGCGGGACATTCTCAAACTGCACCGCAGCGGCCAGCCAGTCGATCAGCTACAGCCGGTGCTCGAGCCTTCGCAACTCGAAAGTCTGCAACAGGCAGCTCGTGACGTGCAGGTTGAAGATTCGATCGGCGACTACCTACTGGCCATCGTAACGGCCACGCGCGAACATCCGGAATTGACACTCGGGGTCAGTACGCGAGGAGCGTTGACGCTTTATCGAGCCGCCCAGGCTCAGGCAGTCATCGACAACCGCGACTTCGTCACGCCTGACGACGTTAAGCAACTGGCAGTATCCGTCCTCGCTCACCGAGTCGCCTGCAAAGGCCTTGTTCGAGAAGGACAGCGAGAACGCGCCCGCAGCGTCATCCGCCAGATTCTCGACAGCACACGCGTCCCAACGTGACATCTGCAATCGGAGAAAATCGTTGGCGATGCAACTTTCGTTACGGTAGCGGGTATTGACGCCGTAAGTGCCAGAAACTACAGAATCGAGCAGGGGTGGTCTTTCTCTCCCTGGCAGCGCTACAATCATCGCCTGAATTCGATCGAATTGATCTCGAATTTCCAGGCTTTGCCGCAGACAAACAATTAACAACTCAACCGGTGCATTGAAGACTGATGACCGATCCGAGAATCGAATTACGAAATCCTGTGCTGGCCGCAGTGCTCGCCTTCCTGTTTCCTGGAGCCGGGCACGCGTATCAGCGAAGGTATTTCAAAGCCGCGATCTACAGTGTTTGCGTGCTGGGAATTTACTTCTGGGGATGCTCGCTTGGTGAGGCCAAGGCCGTGCATTTCCGCTGGGACGAACGTGCCGAGGAAGGCCAGTCGCGGCAACGAACATTCGGCTACCTGGCACAGGTTGGAGTCGGTCTCCCTGCGCTGCCTGCCGTCGCTCAGCAGCTTCGTCATACCGACCAGCGTGACGCTGCAGACTCTGATCAGCAGCCCGGTGAGGTTCTGGAAGAGATCAACTCCGAATTCACCGGCCGACTCAACCACGTGGAGTTGGGACACCCGGAAATCATCGGGCAGGTTACCGGCGTCACCAGAGTCGGTGATTATGGATACGGGACTGAATTTGAGGGCACATTCATCGGACAAACGACCGACGGAAATCCGCTGCAATTCGACTTGCTTGGCTCAAGGAATTCCGGTTCGCTGCAGATTGGCGACCGAATCACCGGCCTCGACAATGTGACAATGAGTGAACTCGTTCTCGAACAACAGGAACTCGAATTTGCTGGAGATCGCCGGCGTTTCTTTGTTCGAGTCGTCAACCAAACCGAAGACCTCGGCATGATCGAAGGGACGATTTCCCGGCCGTTCCACAACCACTATCTGGCACCTCTCGACGATGAGTCGCTGCAGTATCTAAATGGGAAACTCGGGAAGCAGTATGAGCTTGCCCTGGTTTACACGTGGATTGCCGGCCTGTTGAACATCCTCGCTGTGTGGGACGCTCTTCAGGGCCCTGCCTACGGATACGGTGACGAAGAACCGGATGAAGACTCCAAAGAGCAGTCGTCTGAAAAAGCCGAGTCAGTAAATGCTGATACCCCTGAAGCCGACACTGCCAAAGCAGGAGCCAGTTCATGATTTCGTCATTTCTGCTTCTTGCGGCCGCTCAAAATACTACCTGGTATGTGCTCCCTTTGGCCGGAGCCATCAGCCTTGTCTACAGCGCCAGCCGCTACGAATTGACCGAACGGATTCTCAAACGCGCTGCCAGACTGTTTCTCACGATTACCGGTTTCATGGCTGGTGTGTTTGTGATCCTGTGGCTGCTGTCTGCGAATCTTTGATCAACGTTCAGACGGCTTCTGCCTCGGGCTTCGATGTCGCGAAATCTGCAGTAGAGTGCGTCACGACACACCATCAATTGAAACGGTGCGTCAAGACGCGGCCTGACCATATAAAGAATGATCTCAGCAGAAGGGTTCTGTAATGGAAAGCGTGCTTGATCGATTTCTGCGTTACGTCAAAGTCGATACTCAGTCTGACGACGATTCCAACAGCTATCCGAGCACAGTCAAACAGCTCGATCTTTCACGCAAGCTTGCTGACGAGTGCCACGAGATCGGACTGGCCAATGTAACACTCTCCGAATTCGGCATCGTCACAGCTACGGTACCAGGGAACGTCGACCAGAATACGCCGGCCATTGCCTGGATCGCTCACGTCGATACTTCTCCGGAGTTCTCTGGGAAAGACGTGAAGCCTGTCCTGCACGAAAACTACGATGGTGGTGACGTCGTTCTGCCTGGCGACACTTCGCGAGTTATCAAAGTCGAAGAGAATCCCGCCTTGAAATCACTGATCGGTGCAACGATCGTCACGACCGACGGAACGACGCTGCTCGGCGCTGACGACAAAGCTGGAGTTGCCGCAATCATGGCTGCTGCAGACTGGCTGATGAATCATCCGGAGATCCCTCACGGCCCGATCCGGCTTTGCTTTACTTGCGATGAAGAGATTGGTCGAGGCATCGACAAGTTGGATATCGACGGTCTGAACGCCGTTTGTGGATACACACTCGACGGCGAAGGTCGAGGGCTGATCGACTACGAAACCTTCTCCGCCGACGGAGCAACCGTCACCGTCGAAGGAATCAACACTCACCCTTCCGAAGGCAAGGGGAAGATGGTGAACTCACTGCGTATTCTTGCGCACTTCATCGCGAGGCTGCCCGAAGACCACCTCAGCCCGGAAACAACCGATGGCCGAGACGGATTCATCCACCCGTATGTTGTCGAGGGTGGCGTCGCCAAAGCAATGGCGAAGATCATTCTGCGAGACTTCGACACAGCCAAACTCGCCGAACAGGCAGCCATGCTGGAATCAATCGCCGCAGATCTGCGAGCCGCCTATCCAAAAGCAACGATCACCGTCGACATCAAAGAGCAATACCGAAATCTCGCCGACGGCTTGAAGTCCGAGCCGCGAGCAATTCCGAAAGCCGAGCAGGCAATGAAAGCCGTCGGTATGGAACCAGCACTGACGATCATCCGCGGCGGCACCGATGGCTCTATCCTCACCGAGCGAGGTCTCCCAACCCCCAATCTCTCCACCGGCGAACACAACCCGCACTCACCCCTCGAATGGACGAGTAAGGAAGAACTCGAAACGGCCGTCAACGTTCTCGTCGAACTCGCCAGGGCCTGGGGCAGCGAAAGAGAATGAGTCCGCCAAAGTCGGGGTGCGTCTCGACGCACCATTGTCGGTAAATGTCGGGACGACCTTTCCGCCCGCCTGTGTCGTCTTGTTTCGGATGCCAGAGCTAAACGCTGAGAAACGTTTAAAAACGTCAGTCTGCTGCTGAGAAGTCGCGTCGGACACTTTCATAAATCGCGACCTGAAATCACTGACCTAATCTCAAGTATCAAGCTGTACCGGTCGGTCCCATCGCAGACACCGATTTGACCTCTATTTCCAGAGCTGTCGGCGCAGCAGTCATCGACCGTGGCGATTTCACCTGGCAAGTTCAGCATAGCCAGCTGAAATACGCAACAGCGACAGTTCGGGGCAGAATTCTCATCCTGGAGGTTCCAAAGGATGATTAATGCTCAAAGTGTCCGGGTGCCTGGAGACTGGCAAACTTCCGGTTTGACTCTAACCACGCAATTAGGATCAACTCAAGCCGTCGGAAAAGTCTCTGAATTTGTCCTGATCACCCGTCAGTTTCACCCAGATTGTCACTTCCGACAGACCCCCGCAGCAGGTCGAGTATCCAGACGACTGACCGAACCGGGAGAGCGTGACAAACCAGGAATTTGCCAGCGTAGCTGCGACCTGGAGTAACGGTTCTCATCCTCGGGAACGGCAATTCGTATGAATCGATGGTCGCTACCAATTCCGCCCGCGCTCGGTAAACTTCGTGCCAGATTTACGGTGTCTGGTTTGATGTTGTTGTTACTTTTTCAGGGATCTTCGGCTGCCATGAAGCGGATCAACAAAGGTCTGGATGTCCCGATCGCTAATCCGCCGGAGCAAAAGATTTACGACGGGCCGGAGATTCGGACCGTCGCCGTGGTTGGCACTGATTATCTCGGCATGAAACCAACGATGGCCGTCGCGGAAGGTGATACCGTCAAACGCGGGACACTTCTGTTTACAGACAAAAAAAATGCGGGCGTGAAATTCACGTCGCCCGCCGCCGGAACCGTGAAATCGGTTAACCGCGGCGATAAACGAGCTTTCCAGTCCATCGTGATTGACGTCGATGGCGATGACGCCGAAAAGTTCAAAACCGCTGGCAATGCTGACGTTAAATCGCTCAGCCGCGACGATGTTGTTGAGAATCTTGTTGACTCTGGTCTGTGGACATCGCTGCGGCAAAGACCGTACAGCAAAGTCCCGGCCATCAATTCCAGCCCGAACTCAATCTTCATTACTGCGACCGACACAAACCCGCTGTGTGCAAAGCCGGAAGTCATCATTCTGGAGCGTGAGCAGGATTTCCGCTTCGGCATACAGGTCATCCAGCATCTGACTGACGGAAAAGTATTCCTCGTCAGTTGCCCGGGCGTAACGCTTCCCGGCGAGGAACTGGCAGACGTCGATGATGTCGAGTTCGACGGGCCTCATCCCGCCGGCCTGGTCGGAACTCACATCCACTTTCTGGACCCGGTTAACGAAAAGAAAAACGTCTGGCACATCAACTATCAGGACGTCATGGCGATCGGCCACTTGTTTCTGACCGGCGAACTTGACGCCCGCCGGATTGTCTCTGTGGCAGGACCTGCTGTTTACAAGCCTCGACTTGTTCGAACGCGGCTCGGAGCATCGATCAAAGAACTGACCTACGGCGAGCTTGCCGAAGATGATGTCCGAGTGATCTCGGGTTCCGTCCTGTCTGGCCGAGCAGTCAGCAATGGGCCGCTCGAATTTCTGTCGCGATATCACCTGCAGGTTTCGGCCGTGGTCGAAGGTCGCGAGCGAGAGTTTCTCGGCTGGCAGAAACCCGGCACGGATAAGTTCTCGCTGCGAAAGATATTTGCTTCTGCCCTGACTCCAAATCAGACATTTAAATTCACGACCTCAACCGGCGGCAGTAAGCGAGCGATGGTTCCGATTGGCATGTACGAAGACGTAATGCCTCTCGATATCATCCCGACATTCCTGCTCCGCTCATTGATTATTGAAGATACAGACCAGGCGACCGCTCTGGGGGCCTTGGAGCTTGATGAAGAAGACCTCGCCCTCTGCACCTTTGTGTGTCCAGGCAAGTACGAATACGGAACGATGCTGCGGAAGAATCTTTCGCTCATCGAAAGCGAAGGATAGCTCTACAGTTCAGAATGCATCGAAGCCGCCCCGACCGCAAACAGTCGACGTAATTTGCGTTCTGAAAACACGCTTTAAGAACAACGCCGAAACAGTTCGGCAAACGACGTTTGTATTGTGAAAGACAGACATGAAGCCGCTCAGACGGTTACTCGACGCCGTTGAACCGCACTTCTCGAAAGAGGGTAAACTGCGGATGGCGTACCCGTTGTACGAAGCGTTAGACACGTTTCTGTACACGCCGGGGCAGGTCACGTCGGGACCTTCGCACATTCGTGACGGCATCGATCTGAAACGGATGATGTCGACGGTCGTCGTTGCCCTGCTGCCGTGCATCGTCATGGCCATGTGGAATACCGGCCACCAGGCAAACCAGGCAATCGCTGCTCTGGGCATTACGACGGACGGAGCGGCTAACTGGCGATACTCGATTATCGACGCTCTGGGAATCGGATACGACTCCGCCAATATTGTCGCCAACCTGCTCCACGGAGCTCTTTACTTCATACCGGCCTACCTCGTGACCAACATCGTCGGCGGAACCTGGGAAGTCATCTTCTCGACCATCCGCAAGCACGAAGTTAACGAAGGCTTCCTCGTTACCGGCTTCCTGTTTCCACTGACACTTCCGCCAAGTATTCCTCTGTGGCAAGTCGCCGTTGGAATCAGCTTCGGAGTCGTCATCGGCAAAGAAGTCTTCGGTGGCACGGGACGAAACTTCCTGAACCCGGCTCTGACCGCTCGAGCGTTTCTCTACTTCGCCTACCCAACGACCATCGTCGGTGATGCCGTCTGGACTGCCTGCGACGGGTTCTCTGGTGCCACTCCGCTGGGAGCACTCGCAACTGCCGATGTCGCTGTCGGAATGGGAGCCGTTTCAGAATCACTCAGCCAGGCATTCTTCGGAACAATGCAGGGGTCGATGGGTGAGACCTCAACACTCGCCTGTTTAATCGGTGCCTTTATTCTGATCGCTACTCGGATTGGTTCATGGCGAATCATGGCGGGAGTCGTATTCGGAGCTGTGATCTTCTCGATCTTCCTGAACTCAGTCGGCAGCGAGACCAACCCGATGTTTGCCATGCCGTGGCACTGGCATCTGTGCGTCGGTGGCTTTGCATTCGGCACAGTGTTCATGGCAACCGATCCAGTATCCGCAGCCATGACCGAACGCGGTAAGTGGTTCTACGGAGCGTTGATTGGCGCTCTGACTATCCTGATTCGAGTCATTAATCCCGCGTATCCAGAAGGCATCATGCTGGCAATTCTGTTTGGTAACGTCTTTGCCCCGGTGATCGACTACGTCGTTGTACAGGGCAACATTAAACGGAGACTCGCCCGCAATGCAGACTGAATCCAACAAGCAAACGCTGATTGTGGCGACGTGCCTTTGTCTGGTGTGCTCGGTAATGGTCTCAACTGCAGCCGTCGTTCTCCGACCGGCACAGCAGATTCAAAAAATGCTCGACATCCAGAAGAACATCCTGAAAGTCGCCGGCATTTACGATAAGACCCTAAAGGTAGACTCACAGTTCAAAGTCGTCGAACCAGTTCTGATTGAACTCGCAGGAAAACGACCACGAATCACCGATCCTTCAGAAGAAGGCATCAACCTCAAAACGTACGACCCCAGGAAGGCGGCCAAGAAGGAGCATGACAGCGTCGAGGTCAATCCACCAGGATCCTTGCCTCAGATCGCCCGTCGCGAAATTTACACGATCGCTTATGAGATCAGAAAAGTAGACGGAAATCTCGATCAGGTGATCCTTCCCATTTACGGCAAGGGGCTGTGGTCAACACTTTACGGCTTCATCGCAGTTGACGCTGACGGGCAAACAATCCGCGGCATCACGTTCTACGAGCACGGTGAGACCCCGGGCCTCGGTGGCGAAGTTGACAACCCCGTCTGGAAAGCTGTCTGGACGGGCAAGAGTGCATTCGCGGCTTCGGACATCGCGGCTGCATCGTTTGATCATCTGCCCACACCAACCGTTAAGGTCGCCAAGGGCGAGGTTACAGCCAACACACCCCAAGCCGAGTTCAAAGTTGATGGGTTGAGTGGCGCAACGATCACCTCAAACGGTGTCACCTCTTTTGTCAGATACTGGCTTGGCCCCGACGCGTTCGGCTCATACCTGCAACAGATCCGTTCCGAACAGGCTGAATCCACCCCAACGTCCGCTGTGGCTGAGGGAGAGAACAATGGCTGAACCAACGACTAAAGACGTTCTGTTTGATCCAGTCGTGAAAAGCAACCCGATTGCCTTGCAGATTCTCGGAATCTGTTCCGCACTCGCAGTGACGACAAAACTGGAAACAGCACTGGCAATGTCGGTCGCCGTCGTCCTTGTGACTGGACTTGCGAGCGCTTCTGTTTCACTGATTCGAAACTACATTCCAAACAGCATTCGCATCATCGTTCAAATGACGATCATCGCGATGCTCGTCATTCTGGTTGACCAGTTCCTGAAGGCTTATTTCTACGGCATCAGCAAGCAGATGTCCGTCTTCGTCGGGCTGATCATCACGAACTGTATCGTGATGGGGCGTGCCGAAGCTTTCGCCATGAAGAACAGCCCTTCGATGAGTTTCTTTGACGGTGTCGGCAACGGTCTGGGATACAGCTTCATCCTGATTGTCGTCGCCACTTTCCGAGAACTGCTCGGCAAAGGCGAACTTCTTGGCAACAAGATTCTTGGCCCTGAAGGACTCGTCGCCGAAGGCTACGTTTCCAACGGACTGATGCTGCTTCCACCGAGTGCTTTCTTCCTGATCGGCCTGATCATCTGGGCGATCCGGACCTTCAACAAAGATCAGGTCGAAGCCGCCTGATCACTCTGAACGTCAATCCAGGCAGCACACAATTTTCAAACGTCTCACTCATACCGTTTTGAGGACAATCAGGTGGAACACTATCTGAGCCTCTTTTTGAAAGCCTGCTTTGTCGAGAATCTGGCGCTCGCCTTCTTTCTCGGGATGTGCACCTTTCTGGCTGTTTCCAAGAACGTAAAAACAGCATTCATGCTTGGCATCGCCGTAATCGTCATTCAGGTGATTACCGTACCGATGAACAATCTGATCTTTCAGCACCTGCTGAAGGAAGGTGGGTTGAGCTGGTTATCGTCAAGCTTCAATGACGTTGATCTGACTTTCGTCGGACTGATCAGCTACATCGGAACGATCGCCGCTATGGTCCAGATCCTTGAAATGACGCTCGATCGCTACTTCCCTGCTCTCTACAACTCGCTCGGAATTTTCCTGCCTCTGATTACTGTAAACTGTGCCATCCTCGGCGGCACCCTGTTCATGGTCGAGCGTGACTACAACTTCCCGGAAAGTGTTGTGTTTGGTGTGGGGTCTGGCGTTGGCTGGGCCTTAGCAATCACAGCTCTCGCCGGAATTCGTGAGAAGATGAAATACAGCGACGTCCCTGAAGGCCTGCGTGGTCTGGGCATCACTTTTATTACGGTCGGATTAATGGCGATGGCCTTTATGGCCCTCGGTGGAATCCAACTCTGATTTCAAACAGCTTTCGTCCAGCACTATGAGTCGCCTGGCTCAACGCTTCGTTAGCTAACCTCTTATCAAAAAGTACGCAGACGAACGATGGAAATCTTTCTCGGCGTTTTCATGTTTACCGGAATTGTCCTGGCACTCGTCGTAGTGATCCTCCAGGCACGCAGTTTTCTCGTGCCCAGCGGCAATGTAAAAATCACAGTCAACGACCAGAAGACTTTGGAAGTTCCAGCCGGCGGAAAACTTCTTAACGCTCTTTCATCACAAGGTATTTTTGTCTCATCTGCCTGCGGCGGAGGCGGAACCTGCGCTCAGTGCAAAGTGAATGTCCTTGCAGGCGGCGGAGAAATCCTTGCTACCGAAGAAACTCACATCAATAAGAAGGATGCTCGCGAGGGCTGTCGCCTGTCCTGCCAGGTCGCCATTAAGCAGGACATGAAGATCGAAGTACCTCCGGAAGTCTTCGAGACGAAAAAGTGGCGTTGCAAAGTCAAATCGAACCGCAACGTTGCCACCTTCATTAAAGAATTCATACTTGAACTTCCTGAAGGCGAGCAGGTTGACTTCAGAGCTGGTGGCTATGTCCAAATCGAAGCCCCACCGCACGAAATTCACTACAAAGATTTCGACATTGAAAAGGAGTACCACGAAGATTGGGACCGCTTCAACATCTGGCAATACGTTTCAAAAGTTGAAGAACCGGTCGTGCGAGCCTACTCGATGGCGAACTACCCGGGTGAAAAGGGCATCATCATGCTCAACGTCCGCGTAGCATCGCCACCACCGCGGTCTCATGAAAACACGCCTCCAGGCAAAATGTCTTCGTACATCTTTAGCCTTAAACCAGGTGATGACGTGACGATCTCTGGCCCATACGGAGAATTCTTCATCAACGACAGCGATTCTGAAATGGTCTACATCGGTGGGGGAGCTGGTATGGCTCCGCTGCGTAGTCACATTTTTGAACTGTTCAAGAATCTGAAGACCGGCCGAAAAGTCACCTACTGGTACGGCGGTCGCAGTTTGCGAGAATTGTTCTACATCGATCACTTCCGAGCGATCGAAGAAGAATTTCCTAACTTCAAGTTTCACATCGCTCTTTCCGATCCTCTACCAGAAGATAACTGGACGGGTTACACCGGCTTCATTCATCAGATCGTTCTTGATAATGCCCTGAAAGACCACACAGCTCCGGAAGACATCGAGTACTACATCTGCGGCCCGCCGATGATGAATTCAGCAGTTTTCAAGATGCTGGACGATCTCGGTGTCGAGCCAGACAATATTCGCTTCGACGATTTCGGCTGATACTCGTCTTGTGAGGCAGCAGTGCTACACTTGGGGTTCGTCAGTCGCTCCTGGTCGTTCCTTGAGCAGGCTCTCCGAATCTCGCCAGTCGCCTTCTGCAGTGACGAGCAACTCATGCAGGATCAGACATACATCCCGCCGTCGATGGACGATGCTGCGCAGTCGCTGCTTAAGGATCTGAATGAGCAACAGAAGGTTGCTGCTGCTCATGGATCAGGCCCACTGCTCATTGTCGCTGGAGCAGGCACGGGAAAAACGACCACGCTCACACACCGGGTTGCGTGGCTCATCCACAACGGAACAGACCCTCGTCGAATCCTGTTGCTTACATTCACCAGGCGTTCGGCCGCGGAGATGCTGTCGCGGGTTTCAAGCTGCCTGCAACGCATGCAGAAACAGGCAGCAGCATCAAGTACGCAAGGCGCAGGTTCGCTGTCCAACGCGATCTGGGGCGGAACTTTCCACGCGATGGCCTCACGACTGCTCCGGCAACATGGGAAATTGATCGGGTTGGAACCCGACTTTACCGTCCTCGACCGGAGTGACTCTGAAGATCTGCTCGACGTTGTTAGAGCCGAACTGAAGTTGTCGACCGAACGACGCCGGTTTCCGCTGAAGCAGACTTGCCTGAGCATCTACAGCCGGTGCATAAACTCACGAGCGAAGCTGCAGATTATTCTGGAAGAGGTCTTTCCCTGGTGTGTCGACTTTGAAGAAGAACTGAAGCAACTCTTCAAAGGGTACGTCGAACGCAAAGACCGATTGAACTGCCTGGACTACGACGACCTCTTGCTCTTCTGGAACGCGCTGGTTTCCGACGAATCCGGAGCACGGGCGATTCGAAAGCAGTTTGATTGTGTCCTTGTCGACGAGTACCAGGACACCAACCTGCTGCAATCTGAGATCCTTCAGCATCTTTGCCCGGATGGAACGGGTTTGACTGTCGTCGGTGACGATGCGCAATCGATTTACTCGTTCCGCGCCGCAACGGTCCGCAACATCCTTGACTTTCCGAAACAATTTCCTGGTACGACAACTGTGTTGCTCGAAGAGAACTACCGAAGCACGCAGCCGGTGCTCGATGCTGCGAACATGGTGATCGCCGAAGCCAGGGAGCGGCACCACAAGGAGCTGTGGACAGCGCGATCAACTGGAACTCGGCCGCAAGTCGTGAGCTGCCGCGACGAAGATGAGCAATCGGATTTCGTCGTTCGAGAACTTCTGCATCATCGCGACAAGGGAATTCCGCTAAAGCATCAGGCCGTCCTGTTTCGGGCTTCGCACCACAGCCTGAATCTTGAACTGATGCTGGCTGATCAGAACATTCCGTTTCACAAGTTTGGTGGTCTGAAGTTCGTCGAAGCGGCGCACATCAAGGACTTCCTGGCGTTTCTTCGGCTGGCTGATAACCCGTTCGACATGGTGTCTGCCATGCGAATTTTGATGCTGCTTCCAGGAATCGGCCGCAAACGAGCGTTGGATCTGACCGATGGACTCTACGAAGCTGATGGCAACTTCGAGAAGTGGGAAACGTGGTCGACGCCTTCGGCGACGAAAGAAGTCTGGCCACAGTTTGTCGGGTTGCTGAAACACCTTGCCGAGCTGAAGTCCAGCCGAAAGGGTGAGTCGTCAGTTCCAACCGAACTCGACACTGTACGCAAGTTCTTTGCACCGATCGTCGAAGAAAAATATCCCAACGCGAGAGAACGACTACTCGACCTCGAACAGGTCGTGCATATTTCGGCAAGGTATCCAAACCGGACAGAGTTTCTAACAGCAATCACGCTCGACCCGCCGTCTTCCACTCAGGATCTGGCCGCCGATCCGGTTTTGGACGAGGACTACCTGATCCTCAGCACGATTCATTCGGCAAAGGGCCTGGAATGGGACTCCGTTTTCGTCCTGCACGCAGCCGACGGCAACATACCCTCAGACATGTCGACTAAGGATGAGAAGCAGATCGAGGAAGAACGTCGCCTGTTTTACGTCGCGTTGTCGCGAGCCAAAGACAATCTCTACGTGCTCCACCCGCAGCGATTTTACCGTTCTGAACGAAGGTCCTACCGCGACGACTACAGCTTCTCGCAACTGACTCGGTTTCTGACGCCCACAGCTCGCGCGTGCTTCGACTGGCGACTGCCTGACAGCGATGATGTGGTCTCAACGTTGCCCACCGAAGATCCAGTCAGGCCTGAAATCAAACCGCTATTCAACGCTCGCGATCAAGCACGATCAATGTGGGACTGATTATACCAACGACGGATTTCAGTATGCGATTTTGAACTCATTGGCGTCCTGCCTGTGCGTCGAGTGGATCATCGCGACCGACGATGGCGTCTTCCGGATTCCAGCTCAACGAATCATAAGAGTCGTTGCCCGGAAGTTCCTCGAATGGAATGCCCTGCTCTTCAAGCCGGTCAGCAATCCCGTCAAACGGATTTTGAGTCAACTCAGCGGGAAACAGTTTGACAAGATCATCGACATTCTTCAGAACCAGCTCGACATTCTTCTCAGGAACCGAGAGCAGGCGTCGAGCTCGATCGTGCCGGGTAATCCACGCTGCTTCATGGAGTACGGCATGCATTGCTTCCGACGAGAGAGTGTTGAACGGTTCACTCTTCGATCGAAGCCTTGAGACGACTTTTTCACCCTTGTTCATGATCCCTGAGAGATCCTGATTCGCACGTATTGTGCTTCGTGAAAGCGCAGCGCCAATCGCCAGTGTGAGTCCGACGAACTGCTCACGGGTGATCCGTTTCCGCAAGAGCCAACGATCCAGACGACGGCTTTGCGGCAAAGAATCAACAAGCCGTTTTGTCCCCCATCGCTCGACCAGCGTAACCTGCTCAGCATCAACCAGATCGCTGATCGGTAGCGTTCTTTCGGCATTCCAATTTGGCAACGGTAGATAAAGATCGGGAAAAGGCGGCAGTTTCTTTTCAGGAAAATGCTCGACAATCTCGAAGAACGTTCTTAATTCACCGGGAGAAACTTCCTGACTTACCCGCTTAACCTCAGTGAATGTCAACGTCGCGTCACCGCAACCTGACAGAATCGTCGAAGCCGCGCAAACGGCCACCAACACTTTTCGGAGTTTTGAAGAACCAGCCATCACAGCACACTTTCGAAAACTCTAAAGCCAGCCAACATGCACGACCAAGGAGTAATTTCCAAACCAGTTTTGATGTCCTGCAGAAGGTCCAACAACGTATCGACGCCTTCGGCTCTCCAACTACTGCACAGAAACCATCAAAATGATTTAGCTCACGTAATGCCGTCGGTCGGCCAATTTGCTGGAAGAACATCTCGGCAATTCGATTGGCTAAGTCTTTTTCGTCCACAAGGCGAAATCAGCGTCATCGCGCATCACGGACGGAGGAAAACCCTTCACTACTTCAGAGTTTCACCGCAGTGGCATCAGCATCGTGATTCGAGGACTGGCGTAAGCGGTACGACGACCTACGGTTCATCCCGTGAAGCAAATGTCAGGCGAACTGATTGGCGAGCCATTCGAATCGACAGGCGGTTCTGGTCGGCGTGAGGCTCGAACGTAAAGTTCGAAGCTGAACTGGCACCTCGACGCATCAAAATGTCTTCACCAGTTTCACGGTGGATTACATGCAGCACAGACTCCGTTGCGTCAGTCCCGGCACTTCGAGACCGGCGATAGCTCAGCACGACACACGGTGTATTCCTGGGTTGATCGATCAGGAACCGAATTCGCTCGACAGATCGCTGCCACTTCAGCTCTGCGTTTTGAGAATCAACCGCCAAAAGCTGTCCGGTGACAGAAGGATTTCTGCTTTGGTTACGCGTTCCTCGACCATTCAGATACTCAGACTCAGCGACGCTCGAAAGAGCGATCAAATGTGTGGAGCTATCGGACGACACATGAATCGCTTGAACGACGTCCGGCCGTTGCACACTCAGGGTCGAAATCTGAAGACCCGTACTTGAGCTGATGATTCGAAGTTGCCCGGACAGACTGAGAACTCCCAACCAGCCCGAGCCAATAGCAAAGACGGTTGATTCTGAATCGATATCCGTGCTCCATTGGACACTTGCCGACAGCAGATTGACCGACGTAACTCTTGATATCCGAAGCGTGCCCGAGGACTGATCTGAGTCAGGTAGTCTCTCGCCGATCAGCACGCGGCATCCGGTTGCCTGCAGTATTGTGCCCCGAAACCCAACGGGGCCGGACAACGAAAACCAAGACACCATCGCTCCGTCGACAGCTCGCAGGACCGTCACCCGATCTCGATTCGGCTCAGTGAGAAAGACACTCTCCCCATCACCGCTGCAGATTGCCTGCCGAGGCAACTCATATCTTTGCCACAGCCGCTGACCAGTGGCTGTGTCGAGACACACCAGTTTGCCTCGCGTCTGAAAGCACAAATATCCGGCGTGAACAGGCCCAACCTTTACGATCGGCCGGCCGAACGCGTCAAGCATCGTTAGCTGTTCCTCAGAAAATCCTGGCACGACAGGAGCGTACTCGTGATCATCCTGCCGGTTTCCGTCGGCCATGTCGACAGACCAGAGCCTTTGGATCCGCGGCTCGCCGCTGCCGTCGAACGGTGAAATCCCAAATAGTTCGGCACCAAGTTGCAACACAAGAAAATGACCGACTCCCCAACCACGATACATGCGGCCTACGGAGTTCAACGGCGAAGGCGACGTCGCAAGAACGGTCTGCCAGGAACCCGAGAATCCGTCCCCGTAGAACCGAAGAACTGTGTCGTTACGCGAAGACCTTGGATTGATCGCCACATTCAACCGATCGAACAGAGCCCCAGGCGAACATTCAACAGGAACCGGAATGAATGACGTGTCGAGATTCTGCTCGGAATGCTCACTTACAGTGACTGAACCAGTGTTCCACGGTGATCCGACTCGTCTTCCCTCAGGAGCTGATTCATAGTCGACGCCTTGCGGCTGAAACTTTCTCCAGATCGCGGCAGCGTCTCGATGATAACTACGAGACTCGTAGAGCTTTATCAGCTTCAGCGATGCCTGACGAGAAGCTTCGATGCCAGATGAATCTGCCAGCGTCAACAGCGACAACTGCTTCTGCCCGTACCGCAGACCGATCCGAGATCGCTCATTAAGAGAGTACGCAGCGACCATCGGCAGGTGCTGCCATTGTCGGGTGAAACGCTGCAAGGCGAACGGGTCACGGCTTCTGAAAGCGTTATCGGCCAGATCATTAATTGACTGAGCCAACCGTTCTGCCACAGCTTCGCCATCACCGATCAACAAGTCAAGAACTTCGCCCTGAATGAGGCGATCATGACGAACGCTTCGTAACGGTTCAGGCTTCAGAAACCGAGGCTCACCCGACGGATTGAGCGATTGCAGTTCTACATAAAACTTAAACCCTAAAACGGGATCACCGGACACTACGGCAGCACGCGCCGCTGCATGTCGAAGTTCAATCACTTCTGCAATCGATGAGCTTTCGGCGAGTTCTTCGGCTTTAGACTCCACTTGCTGAAGACGTTGCGAGTTAAGCGTGCCTGAGTTGATCCAGGCAAGCAACGTCTTTGCGTGCTCGCGTTTGACTCGGGTAGAATCTGAAACCGAAGTCAATCGTGTCAGGCGAGCATCCGCTTCTTCGAAGAGTCCTGCTGAGCGTTCGAAAACAGCCTGATCGATAGCACGGTCGATCGACAGATTCTTCTCCGGAACGGGTAACGTTGCATCGTCAGCCCATCGTTGATCTGAAACAGCCGACAACATTGTCCACGTGCTGACCCGATCTGGATTCTGCATTACCAGTCGATCACCCGCCAAAACGAGACATCCAGATATTGACTGCAGACGATCAACACTTTCTATGGCGCTTCCGTCGTCACAGTTCACTGCAATCAGCAAGCCACCTCGCGCCGGGAAGACGTAATACATCTTTGTACTCTTCTGCCCATGCTCCGCTGCCAGGCGAACCGAGTACCCCGTTCCGACCGGCTCGCGACAGGGAACCTTCCAAAGAATTTCTCCCGATGCGGCATCGACGGCTGTAATCGTATGTCGGCTGAGGACGACGATCCGATCTTCGACCGGAACAAAATCAACGGGCGACTCAACACTCAGAGCCCAAACCCGTCTGCCACATTGAGGATCCAGAGCAACGAGCTCTTTGGTATCCGGTCCGGCGACGATCAGAATCGAATTGGGCACATTCGTCACTACGTCCCCGGCAGTTAAATTGGATGCAGCCGCAGGCGCTCCCATAATTTTGTTGTCTCGCCATCCTTGCCACCACGGTCGATGTGGGCGAGGGGGCGCGAATGGCAGTCGAGTGACTTCCAACGGCATATCCGCGCGAGAAGTTCGTCGACTCCAGAGCACAGACCGGGTTCCAGGATCCACACCGACAATCAAACCCGCTCCTGTTGGACAGACAAGCACGCCATCAATCAGAGTGATGCGGCAGTCCAGACTTCGCCAGTCCGAGTCTGCAGACGAGCGGCGCGGCGCCTCGGCAATGTTTAAGGACCATTCGATTCTTCCGGTAGCACTGTCCGCAGCATAGAGACGCAACAGGTCATCGATCTGAACGAGACCAATTATTTGTTGATCAACCGGCGTCGGCAGTCCGCAGAAATAAATGTCCGCAAGACTGTTCCCCTTTCTCTCATGAGAATTCTGCATACCTTCAAGAACTGAATCTTCGACGGCAGGCGGCTGAGTGATCCTCTCGTCATTCCTGTCAGATCTCGATTCCTGAAGCCAGGCGAGAACGACGTCAGCAGTCAGGTCCCACGCAAACTCTCCAGTTCGCAGGTATCTTGCGACAATGCTGTTCTGTGTCTGACTTTGATACTTCCCTTGCTTCCTCAATCGGGATGATCCGGAAAACGGACCAGCCAACACCGCCGAACCGGACTCCACTGTAAAAACGTGTTCTCCGTCAGTTGAGAGTCGAGACTGCAACGAATCGACCTGCAGCCCCTGGGCAAGTTTCTGAGCCATCAATTCCTGAAGTGACAGGTTCATCGTTAGTCGCGAGGCACTTTGCCCTGCCCCAGACATAGATTCGCTCGCCCAAAGCTGCCGGCCAGAAGCCAGATCGTACGCCGAAACCTGATTCAGTGATCGCCGGACAACAACACCGTCAATAACCAGCGGCTGGGCTCTGGGAAGAATCGGAATCGACTGTTCAAAGTGCTCGTGCAGCGCATGCCGAGTGAGGGCCGCGGTCTCGTCGGCCAGGCCTGAATCGACTTGCCAGTCGGGCTGACTCAAGGACGGAAACAGGTTTGCCCGCACAACCGCTTCTTGAAGACGCGTCGTTGCCGCTTTAATTTTTGAAGCACCAGTTCCTCGAAAACCTGGTCCGCCCACAGGTCCAACTTGTGCCTCGCCCGTCTCCTGTCCAGTCTGATGAGCGGCTCCCTCTGCAAAAGCTGCACTTTGCGCCATGAACTGCAGAGCAGCTTCGCGGTGTGCCCCAGCAAGATTTGGCTGCCTGATCAGGCGTCGCGCCACTGCTTCCGCGGCGATAAACTCTCGTCGATCGAGATGCCAGGCGGCAAGATACCGTAATGAATCTCGAGCTGCGTCCGTCGCCGGAAAGTGCCCAGGCAAGTTGCGGATTTTTTCGAAATCCGAATCTCGAACAGCTTTCAGGAGTTGCAACCGGGCCAGCGGTTCAGCCTGTCGGCGGTAAGAACTCAACGAGTCGGCAGGCAACAAACCGAGAAGGCGTTTTACTTCGGAGCGGCTATCGTGATATTCCTGCCAGTCACCCGCCACCTGATTCACCAGAATTTGCGACCCTGCTGGACTTCCAGCAGCCTGTCGGAGTTCTGCAACTGCCGACGAGAACTCGCGTTGAGCGATCATGTCTTCAACTCGTCGAAGTTGCTCCTGCAGGACTCGATCCCGAAGTGGAACTGCCGAATGGCTCATCGCAGAGTCGTTGTCAGTACCGGATTCATTAACTGAATCTCCAGAAGCAGCTAAGCAGGTGGTGCATCCCGCTACACCGACCACGCTCGCAACAACCCTGCAAAGCACTCCCACTTGAATTATCACGGGCCATTGCCGGCACGGACCAGGAATATGCGATGTTCTGATCATTTCAAAAGAAATCCCAACCAGATTCAGCGACTGCCCACCGGCAGCTCCGGAAGCGTTTCAATCTACCGCAGCCAGCCGATAACCGACAGTCACAAAGCCTGACAGCTCAGCGGACAACCCATGTAGTCGCAACGATTTATGCAAATCCAGACTCAAAGAAATGCATCTGACCTTCCTGAATTTGACTAATTCCCGATACGGTTTACAGGTTCTCGCTGAAGGTTGATCGACGATCCAAAGCCACACACGTAATTCACCAACGAGAAAGTACGAACGCGCATGTCACCCGACCCGTCCACGCTGCAGCGACTGCTTGAGCAGCAGTTGTGCGCGGGGGCGTCGCGAAGCGGCAGGAACGAGTCGCCGCCTCAAGTTCACCTGGTCGGAGCCGGCGGCGCCGGAATGACCGCACTGTCAGAAATTCTCACAGACTTCGGTTGGATGTTGAGCGGCTCGGACCTGAACGTGGTCAGCACCGATCTTACCCTCTCGATGTCCGCGGCACAGCCTGAGAGAATCCTAAAGATTCACGCGGGTCATGATTCAGCTAATCTCCCGACGACGTCTGAGCTGGTTGTCTTCAGCCCGGCGATTGCGGCGGACAATCCTGAATTGATCGCCGCGCGGCAGTTGAAAATTCCAACCGTCTCGTACGTTGAGTTTCTCAGCGAGCTGATCAACCAAAGCACAGCTATCTGCATTGCCGGTACACATGGAAAAACGACAACTTCAGCGATGACTGCGTCGATCCTTCGCGAAGCTGATCGATTCAGTTCAGCTGTAATCGGTGGCGAAGTCATTCAGTACGGCAGGAGTGGCTGGGGGCCCATTGCCAGTCCGGCCGCTGACAATTCGGATTCGTTGCTGGTTGTTGAGGCCTGTGAGTATCGCCGGCATTTTCTCAGTTTCCGCCCTCAGATTGCCGCGATTTTGAATATCGAAGCCGATCATTTTGACTGTTTCCAATCGATCGACGCGACAAACGACGCATTCGCCGAATTCGCTGCCCAGGTGCACTCAGACGGCACGTTGATAATTCGAGCGGACTCCCCGCTGATAGCTCGTCTGAAGGACGAGTGCCAGACCAGAATCGAAACATTCCTTCCCGTCAGCAACGCATCAGCACTCCGTCACAACGCCGCCGCTCAGGCACACTGGGCCGTTTCAAGCCTGCGTGAAGAATCCGAACGAACGGTCTTTGATGTCGTCCGTAGAGGCCGCACTTTCGGTACGGTGGAATTGTCACAGCCGGGCCGCCACAACGCCGAAAACGCGCTGGCGGCAATCGCCGTCGCTCACGCCGCCGGCGTCTCAGCAGACGCCGCGTGTAACGCAGCATGCCGATTCCAGGGGGTTCGACGCAGGTTCGAAGAAATTGCGACCGTCAGCGGTGTGACTCTGGTCGATGATTATGCCCACCACCCAACGGCAGTCCGAGCAACTCTTGCAGCTGCTCGAAAGAAATTTCCAGGCAGGCGTATTGTCGCGGCTTTTCAGCCACACCAGGTTTCACGAACTCAGCAACTAATGGGAGAATTCACACGCTCGTTCGTCGATGCCGACGAAGTGCTGCTTGTGCCGATTTACGCCGCGAGAGAAAACACCGACGTCGCCGGAAGTACGCTTCAGGAACTCGCGTCTGGCATCAATCTGGCCGGAAGTTCTGTCGAGGTGTTGTCGTCGCTTGACCAGCTTCGAGCAACTTTGGAGGATTCGGCCCAATCGGGGGACGTTTGGCTGACCCTGGGAGCTGGAAACATTAATCGGATTGCGCATGAGTTTGCTCGAACAGTTCAGCGAAATTATACAGGCCGATGAGCCTCTCGCACCTCTGACCTGGATGAAAACCGGGGGAGTGGCCCAGTACATCGTGACCCCTCGTAGTCAGGATGAGCTGCAGAAGGTCGTCGTGTGGTGCCACGAAAACGAAACGCCTATTCACGTGCTTGGTGGCGGTTCGAACGTATTGGTCAGCGACGATGGGGTCAGCGGCGTCGTGCTGCGACTGACTGATTCCGCGTTCGGTAATGTCGAAATCGATGGAACAACCGTCCGGGTCGGCGCGACAGCTCTGCTTTCGCACGCGATTTCAGAAACAGTCACAGCCGGGCTGGCAGGGCTTGAAACTCTGGTCGGAATTCCTGGCACGATTGGTGGCGCGTTGAAGGGCAACGCTGGCGGCAAGAGTGGCGACATCGGGCAGTTCGTTTCGGCCGTAACCGTTTTGACAGCCAAAGGCGAAAAGTTCACCAGACGTGAAGATGAGATTTCATTTTCGTACAGACAAAGCAGTATCAACGAGCTGGTGATCCTGGAGGGCGAATTTCAACTGCAGGAAGATTCTGCCGAAGAGATCACTCGCCGCATGAAAAAATTATGGATCATGAAGAAGGCCACTCAGCCTCTGGCATCGCAGTCAGCCGGGTGCATCTTCCGCAATCCTCGGGGGCTTAGCTCCGGAGCCCTGATCGAACAAGCCGGTTTGAAGGGAACTCGCGTCGGGGGCGCGGAAGTCAGCAACCGGCACGCCAACTTCGTCATCACTCATCCTGAGGCAACATCTTCAGATGTGTTAAGGCTGATTGATTTGATTCAGTCAAAAGTTTCAGAGCAGTTCGGCGTAGAGCTGGAACTGGAGATTCAAGTCTGGTAATAACTCACTTCTTCGAGAACACACGGGTGAGCGAAGTTCACGGCTGAACAACGCCCCGTTTCTAACAATGGATTGGAAGTTGGCCATGGAGGGCATTCTTCATTCTCCGCTAAGCTCACTGCGTATTGCCATCCTTGCTGGTGGCGACTCTGCTGAGCGGTCGGTCAGCCTGAAAAGTGGCACTGCCGTCGCTAACGCTCTTGCCGCCCGCGGCCACGAGGTCGTCACTGTCGACCCTTCCATCACGTCGCTCGACACCTACGGCTGGAACAACGTTGACGTTGTGTTTCTCGCGTTGCACGGAACCTTTGGTGAGGACGGAAGCGTCCAGCAGATTCTGGATGCTAAGGGAATCGTCTATACGGGAAGCAACTCCGAAGCCTCAAAGCTTGCGTTCAGCAAGTCAGCAGCGAAAGAGCAGTTTTCGCTGTCCGGAATCAAGACTCCCGAATACGCACTGATTCACAAAGATGATCCGACCGAGCAGGTCGTTCAAAAAGCAGAATTGATTGGCTTCCCGCTGGTGGTAAAGCCCGATTGCCAGGGTTCCAGCCTTGGTGTCCAGATCGTTGGGAACAAACCTGAACTGGCTGCAGCGGTCACGGCAAGCTTCGAACTGGACACCTTCTGCCTGCTGGAGAAAGCGATCTTCGGTTCGGAGTGGACGCTCGGCGTGATCGACGGTGATCCCCTGCCGCTTATCAGAATCGGAACTGACCGCCAATTCTTCGACTTCGAAGCCAAATACAACGATGACGACACCGAGTATAACTTCGACGAACCCATCTCGACCGAGCTACGAAACAGCTTGACCGAAATTGGAATCCTGGCCTGCAGAACGCTCGGGACGATAGGTGTCGCCCGGGTCGACATCATGGTCGACGAAGCCCGACAGCCGTGGATTCTGGAGGTCAACACGATCCCCGGCATGACCGACCACAGCCTCGTCCCCAAAGCCGCAGCGAACATTGGGCTCGACTTGGGCCAGTTCTGCGAAGTCGTTCTTGAACGAGCATTGCAAGCCGACCGTCAAAATATACGACGTGCCTCATAAGACTGTGCAGGGCGCCACCGCTCTGCACTTTTCGGATTCGCTGGCGGACAGTGCTCATCCTGCACGCTGCCCGAAATGCCCCAGAAATGGGCGGAAGCCACTGAGGCTCCAGCCCGTCTATTTCTTTAATAGCCAATCGAGTTAGCTCAGCTTCGCGTGAACTCGGTCGACTTTTGGTTTGAGCTTTCGCTTTCTGCCGAGAACCCAGGTCAGCACAAATCCGACGACAAATCCGCCGATGTGAAC